>CAYQOQ010000165.1:0-9520 GCA_964419175.1 uncultured Occallatibacter sp.
GCTCGTTGCGCACCATGATGTATTTGAAATCGGGATTCTGTTGCAGAGCCTGTCCAATGCCGGCAATGTTTCCGTGGCCGAAGATGCCGAGCATTCCTGCGAAGAAGGCCTGTTGCTCGCCATCCCGCTCGACGTACTGGTTCTTCAAGAACTGAATCAGGGCCTGCGCCATTGTCATGCGACGCGTCGTCATTTCATTCACCTTTTCACCATGGGGACTCTTGGGTCCTGCGTCTGCCATGTGCCTCTAACCCACGCATAGTTGGGATCGTCGGAGGCGGCCAGTGAACGCGCCGAGCCAGCAAGCGCATTCAGGTAGTAGACGTTGTAGCCGTGCGCGGCAACAACGGGATGATAGCCCTCCGGCACCAGAACAAGCTCGCCATCGCGCACTGTGAGTGTTTCGTCGATGCGGCCATCGGCGGTGTACACCTTCTGGATTGCAAAGCCCTCCGGACGATCAATGCGGTAGTAGTAAATTTCTTCGAGGTCGACTTCGCCGGGAGGGTTGTGTACGTCGTGCTTGTGCGGGGGGAAGCTGGACCAACTGCCGGCGGGCGTATAAACCTCAACAATGATGAGGCGATGCGCGGGGAAGCTGGGCGGCAACATGCTGTTGATTTGGCGGGTGGCGTTGCCGCCGCCGCGGATCTCGATGCCGACGGTATCCGGCGTGACCAGGCAAGGGGGATACTCCTCTTCGGCACGGCTGTAACAGAAGGCGAGATCGCAATTTGTGTCGGCGGTAACTTCGAAGGAGGTGTTGATGGGAAGGTAAAGCGTGTAGGGAAGTCCGTCAAATACCGTGGCGCGCTTGCCGAAGCGCAGCCACTCGCCACGTGAACTCTTGACCGAGCAGACGCCGCCGAGGACAACAATCGCCAGCTCGTTGGCGCCGGTTTCACCGCTGTATTTTTTGCCTTGCTCCATCTGGCGAGATTCGAGGGAGAGAAACTCATAGCCGAAATCTTCAATGCGGTTCCGAAATACATCCGCGCGGACCAGCAAGTTACTCATGAACTCTCCTTTGGGCGCCTCGTTTTTTAGTTTCGTCCAGCTTTTCGCGGGCTCACGTTCGCGGCACATTGCACGTAGTTTGGCGGGAAAGATCCCGCACATTTAGACGCCAAAATGCACACGTGTGCATCGATTTGAGAATGATCCTCCTCCGTGCCCATTTCTGTCAATAAAAAACGCAGAAAAAAGCAGAGTGGCTTTTCCGGAACTGCGTGTGATCAAGAGGCCAGCGAATGGAGATTCTATACAACGAAAAGAAGAGAGTATATTGGGTGGATTGCAGGGCAGGAGCGGTTTTCCGGGTCAAAAAGGAAGGCGCGATCCACGCAAATATTGAGGGTCTTCCGCAATGGCAGGCGGCGGATTATGTTTCGATGTGCGCCCGATCATTTGGAGCGGTGCTCTTGACCGGGCTTTTGATGCGGTGGTAGGGTTTTTCTGCACACGTTTGCAATACCGGGAGGAAGCATGGCGGAGACGGAAACGAAAGTTCAGTATAAAAGCCCACTGTTTCAAATGACGCAGACTACGCCCACATGCTTGTGGAACGATTCGGCTTCCATCGAAGAGCTTACGTACTCGATTGAGCACGGAGCCGTGGGCGCCACCTGCAATCCCTCGATTGTGGTCTCCGTGCTCAAGCAGGAGTTGCCGACCTGGCGAGTGCGCATTCTGGCGCTGGCACAGGAATTTCCGCAGGCGACGGAAGATGAAATTGCGTGGATGGTTGTGGAAGAGATGTCAACGAATGCGGCCAAACTGTTGAAGCCAATCTTCGACAGGGAGAAAGGGCGCAACGGCCGACTTTCGATCCAGACGGACCCACGGAATTATCGCAATGCCGATGCGATGCTGAAGCAGGCTATCCGGTTTAGCAGACTGGCTCCGAACATGATTGTTAAAATTGCGGCCACGTGCGCAGGAATTGTCGCCATGGAGGAAGCCACCTATCGCGGCATCAGCATCAATGCGACAGTCAGCTTTACTCTGCCGCAGGCAATTGCCGTTGCCGAGGCTGTGGAGCGGGGCCTGAAGCGCCGCGAGGCCGAGGGGCTTGATATTTCAACGATGGGACCGGTGTGCACCCTGATGGTGGGCCGGCTCGACGACTGGCTCAAGGTTGTGCACGACAAGCAGAATCTATCTGTCGATCCGGGTTATCTGGAGTGGGCGGGCGTTGCGGTTTTCAAGAAAGCATACAAGATCTACAAGGAGCGCGGATATCGGCTGCGGCTTCTTTCGGCGGCGTTTCGCAATCACATGCACTGGAGCGAATTCATTGGTGGCGATGTGGTGATTTCACCGCCGTGCGCATGGCAGCGCCGTTACAACGCCAGCGACATTGAGGTGATTTCGAGGATCGATAAGCCGGTTGATGCGAAGATTGTTGACACGCTGCGGAGCAAATTCGTGGACTTTGAGCGTGCCTATACGGAGAACGGCATGACCCCCGCGGAGTTCGATACATTTGGATCAACGCGCAGAACTTTGAGGGGCTTTATCGGGGCCTGTGCGGAGTTGGATGGAATTATCCGGGACGTTATTTTGCCCAATCCTGACAAGGAATAGGGAGTGAGGTTGTCTATCGATCGCTAGCCCGTTGTCAATTTGATTGCGGGCTAGGGAATCCACATCTGCGGATTGCTGCTGGAGACTGCGCTCAGGCCCAGGGCCAGAAGTTCTTCAACTTCTTTCATGTTTTGAATGAGTCCGCCGCCCACAACGGGTAGTTCGGGCGAGACTGCGCGCACCCGCTCGAGTATTTTCGGCGCGGCCAGGGCCGGCAAAACCTCGAGTGCATCGACGGGCGAATTCTTCAACTGGTTTGTGATTGTATCCATCGCGCCACTATCCAGAAGAAAGGTGCGCTGGATTGCATACATGTCGATTGAGAGCGCATGCCGCAAGGGATCGAGATGGGTTGAGATAATTCCACGAGCGCCGGCACGTTTGAGATAGTTGACGGCGTACCGGTCGCGCGAAAAGCCGTTGAGCAGGTCAAGGTTAACAATAGGGAGCTTGTCCGCAGCAAGAATTTTGTGAAACATCGATTCGCAATTTTCCGGATCGCCGGTCAGCAGATAGATGATTTTGCCATGCGCGGCGATTGCCTGGTCCAGGAATTCAACCTTGCGGATTGCGGGAATAATGGGAGTTTGCAGGCAGTAGACCCGCAGCGGCGTGGGATGTTCTGGCATGGATTTTTGCGTCCTCCTTCAGGGATACGCCTCACCCGGAACAACATTCGGGCGGAGGACCTGCGACCGTCAGCGCTGGGTAATTGAAGGCTTGCGCTTTTTGGCTTTTGCTGTTGACTCTCTCACGATCAACTCGGGCTTTACCTTGATTCTTACAACTGATTCCTGCCCCGACATCAATTTGATCAGGTTCTCCATAGCGAGCTGTCCCATGCGCCGCATGGGCTGACGCACGGTGGTCAGCGGCGGATCGGTGTAGGAGGCGAGAAACAAGTCGTCGTAGCCTGCTATGGAAATATCGTCGGGCACGCGCAGCCCGTGCATGCGAATGGAGCGGATGGCGCCGAGCGCGGTCATATCGTTATAGCAGCAAACCGCTGTTGGGGGGCGGCTGAGTGCCAACAACGTATCCATGGCTTTCAGCGCTGCTTCCGGTTTGCCGTCGCCGTGCACGACGAGTTCAGGAAACGGCGGGATCTTTGCCGCATCGAGGGCTTCTCTGTAGCCAGCATGGCGCTCCACATCTGATTGATAACCGAACTGGTCGCCAATATAGGCGATGCGCCGATGTCCCAACTCAATCAAGTGTTCGGCAATTGCGCGGCTTCCTTCTTGATTCGAGATCATGACGGAGTGGACAAAGGCTCCGGGGTGCTGATCGTTGACGAGCACAATGGGCACCATCATTTCCGACAAAAGCGGAAGATACAAGGCACCCACGCGGGATGAGGTAACGATGATGCCATCCACGCGTTGCTCGGCGAACGATTGGACGATTTTCTTTTCGCGCTCAGGATCGGCATTGGAGTCAGCCAGAAAAACGCAGTAGCCATGATCGTTGGCGGCTTGCTCGATTCCGGATACGACCTCACTGGTAAAGGGGTCGGCGATGGTTGTAACCACAAGTCCGATGGTGCGCGTCCGCCGGGTTACGAGTCCGCGCGCAACTGCACTGGCGCGATAGCCGGACTCATTCGCGATTTTCCGGATACGCTCGGCGGTCTTGGCGTTTACCAGAGGGCTGTTTTGCAGAGCGCGAGAAACGGTGGGGTGCGATACACGCGCGATCCGTGCAATGTCTTTGATGGAGGGCTGGCGCAGCAGTCGCCTGGATGCGCCCTGGCGCACAAGCCCATCCCCCTTGACCTTGTCCTCATCAACCACGGCACACGCTCTCTGACACAGATGTCAACTATCGACACTCAGTCTTTAACACTGTGCATCCTCAAGTCAATGCCCTGCGACCCAGGTGTCAGGAGTTTCTCGATTGAATCGCCTTTGCATCGCGCGGCGAAAGCTTCCAAGACAATGATAGGAGAACGATGGCCATGAAGGTGGCCGCCAATACCGCAAAGAGCGCAGTGTCCCAGCCGTATCGCTCGGCCAGTACGCCAATGCCTTTTCCTTCGACCACGCGTCCGAGGTAGCCGAAGAGGCCGATAAGACCGGCAGCCGTGCCGACTGCCTTTTTCGATGTGAAGTCGAGTGCGCTCACGACCAACAACAGGATTGTTGGATAGACGAAGAAGCCGATGACGCCGAAGAGAACAAGATCGAGCCACAACTTGTTATCGGGGCTATAGATGATGCCGAGGTAAGCCAGGAATACGGGAATCATGCAGAGCAGGCTGATCATTCCACGGCGTCCGCCGAGTTTGTCAGATAACCAGCCAACGGCGATGCTGCTGAAGATGGCAGAGAACTCGAGAGCGGCCGTGCTGATGCCGCCCTGACCAAGGCTGGCGTGTTTGACCTCTTTGAGGTAAGTGGGGCCCCAGTCGAGCATGCTGTATCTGGCGATATAGGTAAAGAAGTTTGCGCCCGCGAATAGCCACACATAGCGATTCTTCAGGATGTAATTGACCAGCAAATCGCGTGTGCCAAGTTCCGCTTCAGTGTCTGTGTGGTTGCCGGCCGGGTAGTCGTTGCGATACTCCTCGATGGGCGGAAGGCCGACCGACTGCGGGGTGTCCCGGAGTCTGACGAGGAGATAGAGCGCGCAGATGATCGCCAAAATTCCAGGGACATAAAATGCCGACCGCCATCCGAGCAGCGATGTGCTGTAGGCAACAATGAGGCCGGTAATTCCTCCGCCAAGATTTTGGGCGACATTCCAGAAGGCAAACTTGGTGCCCCTCTCGCTGAGGCTGTACCAGTGGCCCAGGGAACGGCCGCAAGGGGCCCATCCCATGCTTTGCGCGAGGCCATTGAGAGCCCAGAGGGTCATGTGAACCGGATAGCTGCTTGCAGACGCAAAGGCAAAATTGCAGAGAGCAGTAAAGATCAATCCGAGCGGCATGAAGTAGCGCGGGTTGCTGCGATCGGACCAAGCACCCATAAGGAACTTGCCGACGCCGTAGGAGATTGCGGTTACAGCCAGCAGGTCGCCGATTTGACCTTTGCTGTAGCCAAGAGATTGGCCGATTTCTTTGGAGACAACGGGGAGATTGTTTCTGACGAGGTAGAAGACGGCATATCCAATAAATGTGGATTCCATGATCTGCCATCGCAGCCTTGGATAAACGCGCTTGATCTGATCTTCGGGAAGCCGCGCAATATGCACAGCCGGGCGAAGGAAAGGAAAGTTCCAACTCATGAATATCCTCGCGGTTTCCCCAATTTGCGCGATTGGATGAAGCGCAAATGATTCGAGCCATTCCAAAAAAATGGCTCGAATCAATTCTTATCGTAATTGGCAATGACCAAGCAGTATCCAGTTGGTCCTACTTCAACTTTATTCGGTGTCACTTTCCGGGTACACATACCCATTTGCAACTTCGATGAAGTCTGCAAGGTCCTTCGCTCTCCAGGCTTCGCTGCGATTCAACTCTTTGGCGAGCAGAGCGGAGACAGCGGGGGCCGCTTCAATGGCAGCGCGCGCATCGAGGAAGAGAGCGCGCGTGCGGCGGGCGAGGACATCTTCAACGGTGCGGGCCATTTCATGGCGTGCCGACCAGACTACCTCGCGTGCACGGAAGGGCAGGCGTGGATGCAACAGAGCGTCGAGGCCTGCGTCGTCCGATGAAAGCGCGCGCAACTGCGGCAGATCGGAACCGTAGACGCGCTCCCACTGGGATGCCGTTTCCGGAGAATCCATCGTCCAGCCGTGAATCTTCAGCTCCAGTGTTTGCGATGGCGACTTCGGGAGGGAGGCAACCTTGCAAGCGCGATCAATCGTATCCTGCCCCATGCGCCGATACGTGGTCCATTTTCCGCCGGTAACCGAAATTAGTCCTGCGGACGAGACGAGGATGGTGTGGTCTCTGGATAGCTTCGATGTGGCTACGCCGGCTTTTTTCACCAGGGGTCGCAAGCCCGACCAGATGCTTAGAATGTCTTTTGCTTTTGGTCTGAAACCAAAATAGCGGTGGATGTGATCGAGGAGGAATTCCTTTTCAGAGACCAGGGCTCGAGGCTCAGCGGTTGCCCGATCGACGGGAACATCCGTGGTTCCTACGATGGTGGACCCGTGCCATGGGATGGCAAAGAGGACACGGCCATCAGCCGTTTTTGGAATCATGAGCGCTGTGGTTCCGGGCAGGAAAGAATGGGCCAGGACAACATGAGTTCCCTGGCTGACGGCGAGCAGGGACTCATGATTGCTGTGCTGCATCGCGATGGTATCTTCGGCAAATACGCCGCAGGCATTGATGACGGCCTTTGCCTGAATCTCGAAGACTGTGTCATCTTCGCGGTCGCGTGCCTGGATTCCAGTAATTTTGCCGCCGGTCTGGAGCAGGCCGACCGCTTCCACATAGTTGATGGCGGTTCCGCCCAAATCCTGAAGAGTGCGCAGGAGGGCGATTGCATAGCGGGTATCGTCAAACTGGCCGTCGTGGTAGAGGATGCCACCGCGCAGGCCGCTTCCGGTCAGCCCCGGCAGCCTCTCCAGCGTGCTTTTGGCGGAGAGGATTTCAGAGCGTCCAAAGGAGAGCCTGCCCGATAACAGCTCATAGACCTTGAGTCCGAAACCATAGTAGGGAAGGGAAGCATAGCTGTAAGCCGGGACAACAAACTCCTGGTCGTGAACCAGGTGAGGCGCGTTACGCAGCATGTGGCCGCGCTCGCGCAAGGCATCCGTGACCAGGGTGAGATTGAGTTGTTCGAGGTAGCGAACGCCGCCGTGGACGAGTTTTGTGCTACGGCTTGAGGTGCCCTTGGCAAAGTCGCTTCGCTCGACCAACAGGGTGCGATAGCCCCGCGAGGCAGCTTCTACCGCGGCGCCAAGGCCAGTGGCCCCGCCTCCGATTACCAGCACGTCCCATGGCTCTGTTTGCTGTCCCAGTTCACGCAGAATTTCAGTTCTCGTTGTCACAGTTCTCTCCTCGTTGCGGTGCGATTAGTGCGGGAATTGCCAGGGTGGATTTCAACTCTGACGGCCGTGCGGAGGTGAAAATCCATTTTGCTGGTGTCAGTCTGCGTGTATAGCTTCACAAATCTCCTCAGTTGCATCGGTTAGAGCTTTAGAGGCAAAAAAATCCACCGCCAAATGCATAACATCCACCTGCTGGTTGGCATTGCAGCTCAACCAGTAAGCAAAGGCTATTCATTTGGCGGTGGATTCTCTTGTTCCTCTTCCGCGCTTGAAAAATATCAATTGACAGTGGCAAATGTCAAGGGGAGACAAGTTGGGGCGGAGAGTTTGGCGGCGAACCAATAGGTTGTCAAGCCAAACAATACATAGGCCTGAAGTTCAGAATCCGCTTCGCTGAAAAAATGCGCGAAGGGATACTAGATGCTTTAATGATTGAGGTCGCTTCTTGCGCTCCCTTGTGAAGGAATCTCTGATTAATTTCAATTCCACGTCGAGCATTCCCTCAGGGGCTAAAGCCCGAGGTATTTTTATAGGTTTTACGGCACCCTTCGACTCCGCTCAGGGCAGGCTTTGAAGCCGTGCCCTTTCAAAAATTCGGCTTAATCAGAGGCTCCTTAAGGCTGTCGACCGGTTAAGACGCATCTACCGGGTTAGCTCTTCTACTGTTTCGATCAGCGCTTTGATATTGTCGGTGTGTGCATTTGGCGGCATCCCGCCCCCGCACGAGACAATCAACCGCGACTTGTCTTGAAGAGCGTTCAGCATCTCCGTGACCGAGCGCTTGACGTCCGCGGGCGTTCCTTCGGCCAGCACGTCGCGTGGAGGGATGTTTCCCATCAGAGCAATCCGGTTGTTAGTCCAGGTCTTCATGTCCGTCAATGTGTGCTGAATACCGAAGTTGAAAAGATTGATCCCAGCGGCCTCCAGCATGGGCGCACTCGCTTTTGCCGGTGCGTCGTTATGGAAGAACTTCACTGTCACATCAGCGCTGAATGCGCGTTGCAAATAGGGTAGGCCGAAGGTTTCAAAATCGCGGCGGCTCACGAACCCGACAATATCGTCGAGCAGAAGAATGCCGTCGATGGTAGGAAAGGCCTCGCGCTGAACCTCGATCCATTCGACCAGGAAATTGGTAACGATTTCCAGTAGACGGTGCATCAGTTCCGGTTCGGTCTTTAATGCCTCCATGAACTCTGGCGTTCCCATCAGGAAGGAGGCAATATTGAGTGGTCCACGCGCTACAGCAAAGCGGATCTTGTGTCCGGCCTTTTCAATTTCCGGCTGGAGGTGCTGGAGCCGCTTGATCACAAAAGGCAGCAAGCCATGCTTGCGCGGATTGGGCATTTCCAGACGCTCGACATCCGCGGGCGATAGCAGAACCTTTTTCGCAAAGGGAAACTCGTTCTCGCCCCACATGGAAACAGAGCCGAATGCCGAAGGTTCTGTGCACATTCCGTATTCCGACCAGAATCCGGGCAGGAGAATCGTCTCTGGAAAACTGCGAATCGCCTTCAGATTGTCTTCGAGAAAAGTGCGATCGTCGGTGAAGTAATCCAGGATCGTATGGCCCGCCCAATTCGGAAGCCAGGGACTATCAATAATGAATGCTGTGGGGAGCGGACGAACCGCCTCCCCCCGAACCACTGAGGTGAGCGTGTTCCATTGCTTATCGTTCACGTTGGCACCTTACCTTTGCGAACTTTTGTCTTGCACTTCATTTCAACGGTAATATAAATTGTTCGGCCCAACAACTAGATACGAATTTGTGAGGCCGTAACCTTGCATGAACGATAACATAATGCATTTCCAACTCATGAAGTGCTAGGCGGTCTCGGCCAGGATTGTCTGTGAACGGATCGATTTAAGCCGCCTCGCGAATGGCAGGCCGCGGTTGCCGGCAATTCACGAGGCGAATAGCCTCTTGCAGTTAAGTCTTTCCAGGGCAAACGCATCTTATTTTCCCAGTAGGTGGAGCAGGTAGCCATTGTCC
>CAYQOQ010000166.1:0-9355 GCA_964419175.1 uncultured Occallatibacter sp.
CGCATCAACCTGCATGCGCTTACTTGTTTTTCAACAACTTACGCACTTGTTTCTTATTAGGGCACGACGGGGTACCCTCTGGGTCACGGGCCGCAAATACCGGATCAAAGCGATTGGGCTTTAGCCCCTGCACATTGTTGGATCAACCGATGCTCTTGCCAGACAAATACCAGCGACGATTCCCGGAACTGTCAAACTCCGGCTGTCGCCCCCGCAGAGCCGGGGGTTTTCCAGGTTGCCATCACTGCGAAAGATCCAATCAACGCGCCGCCAGCTCTTTCGCCTGCGTTTGCCGAAGCTCAAGAATCTCCGCAATTAGAAACAGATCCGCAAGCAGCGCGCGAAGGTGTATCGATGCATTCAGATTGTCGATCAACTGGGAACTGATAGCGGGCTGGGCTAGAACCAACTCGATGGCGGCAACCGAACTCTGCGCATCCCGCGCCAGCACAGCGGAAAACGCCTCGTATGTGTCGGCTGGAACAAGCTGTTCCTGTTTCACGGCCGCCGTGTAGCTCTCTTCAATACCACGCAGCGCTTCCGCAGCGCGCATCAGGTGTTCACGAAGCTGTTTACCAGACGGACTGCCCTCATCACTGGGAAGTCCCTGCGCCGCATACGAAAGCGTGAATTCGTAGCAAGCCTCAATCCTGTCGCAACGTTCCTGAATATCAGTCTGCATCACTTGGCGCATACCCTTTCTTAGGCGGCGATGACTTTTCGACTGTCCATCGCTCGGGATCGTGTTCTTCCAGATAGAAATCGCGGCTCATGTAACCGAAGATCATGGACTTGGTGATGGGAAGTTTCTCCGGCCGGATTCCGAAATAAACATGAACCAGGATCAATGCGATCAGACCAACGCCAGCCAGCCCGTGCAGAACGTACATCATTCCCCAGGTCATGTCGCCGAACAGGTAAGGGTTGCGCGTAAAGAGACCATGTGTGTTGACGCGCTTCATCATGAACACACCTGTCCCGATCGCCGCCAGCCCAGACAGCAGAATCACCGCGTGATAAAACTTGTTTTCAAGCGGATACTTGGCAAATCGATCGGGCAGCGGCGCTTCCTTTCCAAGCGACCGCAGCAGCCGTCTCTTCGCGTCGCGCAGGTCGATCTTGTCAGGCCAGATGGACCAGAAGTCCAGAAAAAAAGTGGCGTGAATAATGTGGAAGATTACGGATGCGGTGAGCACGAGGCCCGCGATCCAGTGGTACGTTACCCAATCAAACTTGACGCCAACCTTGGGAAGGAACGCAGTGACGAGCAGAGCTAACATCGAGAGCGCCATGACCCAGTGAAAGGCGCGCGCGGCCAGCGAGTGCCTGGGAACACGCTCAGGAATGGCGGCTACGATCGCGGGGGAATCGTTTTTCGCGAACTTCTTGGGTGCGGCAAAGATGCCCACGTAAAGTGCGTGGACGATCATAAACAGCAGGCCCGCGATCACCATCACCCAAATCAAGTACCACGCAATATGGATGGGAACGGTTCGTCCCCAGGGACTCGTTGCCCAGGTTATGAAGTCCATGTTGCCTCCTGCACGCCGCCGATGGCGCGCTTCACCAGGTTTCTCATCAGCGGAATCTTGTATGCATTGAACTGCAACGGAACCGCACCTTGAACCGCGATTTTGCCGGCCATTTCGCCTGTGCTTGCGTCTGCGGGCTTGCCGCGCACGGCGTCTTCAACAGCCTTCAAGCGCATCGGCTTTGGCGCCACTGCGCTCACCACGATGCGGATGCGGTCAATGTTGCCACTAGACACCACCATCGCAGAAGCCACATTCATCAGCGGGAAATCCCACACATTACGATCGCGCACTTTTTCGAAGTAGAACTTCGCGCCAGCCCAAGCGGATGGAATACGTATGGCGGTAAGCAGATCCCCATGCTGAAGAATATTCAGGTGCGTGATGTCGATCTCGGGTCCGAGAAAGTAGTCTTCCGCGTCGACAACGCGCTCGCCCTTGGGAGTCTGAATCACGAACTTCGCATCGAGCGCGATCAGCGCTGGAGCGGAGTCCGAAGGATGAACAGCAACGCAGCGATTGGCGCCGAAGATCGCGTGTTCGCGGTTCCGGCCAACAGGAGTATCGGCATAGCAAATGTTGCCGCCCGCGCGGTAGCAGGGCCAGCCGCCGCGATAGTACCAGCAACGAGCGTCCTGCGAAACATTGCCGCCAAGCGTGCCTTGATTGCGAATCTGCGGCGATGCCACTACCTCCACGGCCTGCGACAGCAAGCTGTATTTCGCTCTTATCTCGGGGTGATTCGCAATCTCAGTGAGCGTTGTCATGGCGCCGATCTCGACACCATCGTCTCTGACGCGAATTCCCTTGAGCTCGTCGATTCCACTCAGGTCCACCAGCACCTTCGGCTTCTTGATGCGGTCCTTGAGCCAGTCGAAGCTGTCCAGCCCGCCGGCCATTACCCAGGCATCTTCTCCATGCTGCTGCAACAACTTCTGCGCATCAGCGGCCGAGCCAGGCTGGAGCAGATCAAAGGCGGGCATTACGTCTCGTATAACTGCCATAGCTTCTCCGTTCACGTCGCAATCAGATGTGGGCCATCAGGGGATGCTGCATCGGATGTCCCGCTTCCAACGCCGTCAGAATCGTGTCGACATTCACAGGAGCGCGCCGGAAAATCTCGTCGCCCAACGCATCTGAAAGAGCATTCAGAATTGCCGCGCAACCACCACCAACCGGTGGCTCGCCAACGCCGCGCGCACCCACTGGCGTCTCCGGATCGGGAATGTCGAGCGCCTCCCATTGCATATCGACCGGCACATCGAGAATGGTAGGAGGCCTGTTCTGATAGAAGCGTTTGGCCACCGGCACCCCATAATGCGGGTCGAACACCCACTTCTGTCCGATCGCGTGCGCAATCCCCAATGTAGTGCGGCCCAAAATCTGACCGCCAAGCGATTTGGGATGCAACACCGTGCCAACGTCGGCATACGCAAGAAAATCGAGGATGCCGTACTTGCCGGTTTCGATGTCGACCTCAACCTCAGCGAAGCTGGCAATGTACGAAAACGTATTGCCGTCGTGAGGATATTTGTCTTTAGCCGACACCACCAGTCCCTGTCCCGCCAGCCCCGCCACTGCGGCCTTGGTCTGTTTGTTCACGTCGGGAGTTACGTCGTGGCCATCGTAGATGCCGCCTAGTTGAATTGCGCGCTGCGCCGCCTGCGCAAAGCTTAAGCCCGCCCCACCCCCCTTGCGGAAGACGCGCTGGTTGGCAACTTCGTAATCCTCCGGCTTGCCGCCGAGCGATTTCGCAGCGATCTCTTTCAGCCGCTGCTTGCACTCGTTGGCTACAGCAAACGACGCACGCGTCATCGCATGCGTTGTCTGGCTGCCGCCCGATGCGCACGTGTAAGGCAGATTCCTGGAGGTGTCGCCCCATACAATGTCGCAAATCTCCCACGGCACTCCCAGCACTTCAGCACCGGCGCGATGAACGTCGATCACCGACTCCGTCCCCAGGTTGCCAATGCCCGACTGAAACTGAACCCGCCCTTGAGGCGTAATCACGAGCAGTCCGTCGAAGCCCGTCGTGCCGCCGACATAGCAACTAAGCGATACGCCGACGCCGCGCACCTTAGAGCCTATGCGCTTGGGCTGGCGCGCCACGCGTTCCTGCCACTTGAACTGCGCGGCTCCGCGGTCCAGCGCATCTTTCAGAAAACAACTCGTCGCATGACCCCGAATACCGTGCGAAGCGGGACCGAATTCCGCCTTGCCTTCAGGACAATTCACGCGCCGCAAAGCCACCTGGTCCACTCCGAGCCTGCGCGCCGCCTTGGCCAGAATGGGTTCGATGATGGCAATTCCCTGCATGCCTCCTGGCGCGCTCTGCGCACTGCGTGGAGGCGTATTCGTCATCACCGAAATTGCGCGCTGACGCATAGCCATCGGTTGATACAGCAGCGAGACAATGCGCGCCGCCGAAGCGCCGTCGCCCTGCGCGTCATAGGCGCCGCTGTTGCAGACCGTAAACATATCGATGGCCAGAATTCTGCCATCTTTACCAAACCCAATCTTCATGCGGCCATCAATGCTGGGGCGCGCGCGGCCAATGTAGTGCTCCTCCTCGCGGCTGATGCGCATCATCACTGGGGCGTTAAGCTTTTTTGACAGCAGCGCGGGAATGATCATCGTCAGCCCGCCGGTAATCTTGCTGCCAAATCCACCGCCCGTGTACTCGCTGATAAAGACGACCTTGTCCTGATCGATGTTCATCCATTTCGCAATCGCAGGCTTGGTTTGGAACGTGCTTTGCGTTCCTGAATGAAGAAAGAGCTTTCCGTTCTGCCAGTACGCCATGGCGGTGCGGGGCTCCAGGCACTGATGGCTCACGTCGGGCGTTATAAAAGTTTCGTCGAGGATGAGCGCTGCATTCCTGAAGCCCGCATCAATGTCGCCAAACGACCACTCGTCAGGCGCATGGCCCATCGGCAATCGGCCCTGGTCATATCCTTCGAAGTCCTTGTCGGTCCACTTGATTTCAGCAAGCTGCGGCGTCGGAGGATTCGGTGGCTCGGGCCGAACCCACACGTTACCGTCCTCGCGCGGATTCGGTCCGCCAGGCCGAAGGCTTTCAAGCGGATCAATCACAAATGGCAACGGCTCGAAATCAATCTTGATCTTCTCAATCGCCTCAGCGCAGGTAAGCTCGTCTACCGCGGCAACAGCAAGAATTGGATCCCCCTGATAGAGAGGCTCGTTCGTAAGAGCGCGCTCGCCCCACTTGCTGGCTTTGATCACCGTGCCGTTATCGTTCAGGCTGTCGGCAGGCGCCGGAATATCGTCGGCAGTGAGAATGGCCTTCACGCCAGGCATCGCCAGCGCATCATCCATATCGATGTGCTTGATCCGCGCATGCGGCATTGGACTGAGCACCAGCCTGCAAAACAGCATGCCTTCGGCGCGAAAGTCCTCGGCAAATTTCGCTTTGCCGGTCACCTTGGCCAGCTGGTCGTTGGTGGGGTAGTCCTTGCCAATCAGCTTGTAGCCCGCGCCGTACACTCGTTCCTTCGGCTCTGCGGGCTTGCCGGGTTTCACCAGTTCAATAGGTACGCTCTCAGGCATGCTCAGGCACTCCTCATATACTCTGCGCCGCGCATCATGGCGTCGAGGATCTTGTTATAGTCCTGGCAACGGCAGAGATTCCCGGAGACGCCGTGCGCAAGTTCTGTACGCGTTGGATTGGGATTCGTCTTCAGGAATCCAACCGCCGACATGATGAAGCCCGACATGCAGAAGGCGCACTGAAAGCCCTGTTCGTCGACCACGGCCTGTTGCACGGGATGAAGCTTTCCGCCTGCGGACGCAAGACCTTCAATCGTGGTAACTTTCCGTCCCCGCAGTGTATGCGTAAGCGTCGAGCAACTGTAGTGCGGCACATCGTCGATCAGAACGGTACAGGCTCCACATTCGGCTCGGTCGCAGCCCAGCTTGGTTCCGGTAAGGCCGAGCTTGTAACGCAGCGTCCACGCCAGCGTTTCCTGCTTCATCACATCCACGCGCCGTTGCATGCCATTCACGTTGATCGTGATGAGCCGTTCACTGGCCGAGGACATCTGCCCATGAACCGCGGAGGAAATGAACCGGTAATTTGCCGCGGCAACAATGCCGCCACTGGCGATCACCCCCAGGATGAATCTCCGCCTGGTGACTGAATTGGACGCGGCGCCAGTCGCCTTCAGCTCTGGAATCTCTGACATAGCCGATTCTCCCGTTTCGATTTTGATCTCAGGGTTCGCAATGGGGATTGCGGGAATTGCGACACTGCGCTTATCTTAGCTCCCGGCTTCTGCTTTTGTGAAGCCCGCGCAAAGCCGGATTGCAGGATGGCAGTACAAATCGGATTCATTCGCACTAGGTCTCTGACAGCTTGAAGTTGTACCAGCGCTGGGTGCCCCAGGTCCCGATTCTGGGACCTGGGAAAGGACGAACTCAATGTACGAATTCATGTCGGCAGATACCAGGGCCTGTCATCTAATTCCCAGGGTGCAGCGTTGCGAGAGAAAATCGGGCCAAACGAAGCCGAGCCCGAAGGCTGTGGTGGTTCCACTGTCAAGGGCGAGAATGAAGTATGGCCCGATTTTCTCCACAACCCTCCGGGCCGGGGCCAGTTTTCCCGATTTCTGCGTCCCTCGTCGCTAGCAGACACCCGGTATGCGTCACTCCTCACTCCTTGAACTCAGAAAAACTGGACCCGGCGCTGCACCCTGGGAATTAGATGACAGGCCCTTACAGTACAAATCGGATTCATTCGTGCTCCATACGCCGAGCTTCCCTTTTGCTCTCCTGTGCAGAGCATCCCAATCTCGCCGCTCACGCCTCGCTCATTTCTCTTCCCTTCGCTTCCCGGCCCAGCGACGCAAGCCCAGCCAGCAACAGCGCCACCACAATTACAGTGATGGCAAGAACGGCCGGATAGTTGCCCCATCGCTCGGCTGCCAGCGCCTGGCCCTTGCCGTTCCAGGACGTAATGAGCCCACCCAACTGATAGGCAAGACCCGGCGCCGTGGCGCGCACAGGAGCCGGAGAAAGCTCCGTAAGATAAGCGGGAACCACTCCCCATGCGCCCTGCACCATGAACTGCATCAGCACCGCGCCAGCGCCCAGCATGATAGCCGAATGTCCGTAGGCATAAAGCGGAATGACCGGAATAGCGAGCAGAGCGGCCGTTACAATGGCGCGCTTGCGGCCCCATTTTTCAGAGAGCGCGCCAAACACAAAGCCGCCGGCGATAGAGCCGAACCCGTAGAGCACGCCGATGATCCCAATCGTCTCGGGCGGAAGCTTGGCCGCGACGGCGAGAAAGGTCGGATAAACGTCCTGGGTACCATGCGAGAAGCTCATGAATGCCGTCATCAGCAGCACAAGAAACAGGAACGTGGGCAAAAAGGCCATCAAATTCGGGGGCAGGATTGGTGCAGCCAATCCACTGGCGGAACGTTCTACGCGCTTCCTCGCCCCGGCAAGCCATATTGGCGATTCTGCCACCCTTGCCTGCACATAAAAGACAAGGATCGCCGGCATGGAGCCAAGAATGAACAGGCCCCGCCAGCCAATGCTATGGAACAAGAACGCGAAGGCCGCTGAAGCCAGAATCGATCCCAGCGCGTAGCCTTCCTGCAAGATGCCGGAGAATGCGCCCCGGCCTTCCTTGGGCAGCGTCTCAAACACCAGCGCCGCGCCTACACCCCACTCGCCCCCCATGGCGATGCCGAACAGCGCCCGCAACACCAGCAACACACTCAGCGAAGGCGCAAAAGCACAGGCCAGTTCAATCACCGAAAAACTGAGGATGTTGAACATCAGTACCGGCCGGCGGCCGTAGCGGTCAGCCAGCATACCAAACAGAAGCGCACCCACCGGGCGAAAAGCCTGCGTCATGAACACGGCGCCCAACACCGCCGAAGGCTGGGTATGAAACTCCCCCGCAATTGCCTTCACGCAGAAGATGAGCAGAAAAAAGTCGAGACTATCGAGAGTCCAGCCAAGAAAGGCGGCCAGAAATGTGTGCCGTTGCTGGCTGCTCAACTGGCGAAAGTTGTCGATCACGGACATAGCCGGGAGGATAACAGACCGGAAGCAGAGCATGCTCGGGCTGCGCAAATAAACCTGCCGCTTCCGCACATCGAAACCGAAAGCTGGAAAATCGCAAAATATTTGTTGCAACGAATATCGTACGGGCCGCGTCTCATATGTAAGTCCAAGATTTCGCGCCGGGCGGAAGAAACGGTGTTCCCCATTCGCTCCCGCATCCGGCGCGAGTTTTTTCTCATCACCGACTCGTAACCTGCCCGGCGACTGAGTCCCATACCAAGTATTGAAAGGATCTTTCCCTTATGAAGCGTTTCGCGATTGTAACTGGCATTCTGGCCCTGGCGGCTCCCCTGGCCATGGCACAAACCTCCACGTGGGTCTCTGACGCGGCCCATAGCGAAGTGGATTTCAGCATCACACACCTGACCATCTCCAACGTGCATGGCCGCTTCGGCAAGGTTGCGGCGACCCTTGTGTTCAACCAGGCTGATGTGACAAAGTCGACGGTCACCGCCACCATCGACGTTTCTACCGTAGACACGGGCGAGGACGCCCGCAATAATCACCTCAAGACCCCGGATTTCTTCGACGTTGCAAAATACCCTACGGCTACCTTTACCAGCACCAGCGTGGCAAAGAGCGGCAATGGGCTGGCTGTGAGCGGGAACTTTACGCTGCATGGCGTCACCAAGCCCGTAGTCCTGACTGTCGAGGGGCCAACCGGTCCGGTTGAGGGTATGGATCACAAACAGCACGCAGGCTTTTTGGCCACAACCACGATCAGCCGTACAGCTTTCGGGATCGGAACCAAATTCCCGGCATCCATGGTGGGCGACGACGTAAAGCTGAATATCGAACTGGACGTCGCAAAGCAGTAAACTGAACTGCCGGCGGTAGCTCAAGGCAAGGTCTGGCGGTTTCAAACCGCCGGACCCCTGAACATCGGATGTGGACCGGATGGAAGAAAGCACATGGCAAGCCTGAAAGCGGAAATTGTGCAGGAACGCCCCTTCGCCAGTTTGGAGGAGGAGGCGCTCTTGAACCTCATGCGCAGTTCCGATTTTCTGCACCGCGCCTTCCATCGCGAAACCCGCGAATGGGGCGTCACTTCAACCCAGTACAACGTCCTGCGGATTCTACGCGGCGCGCTGCCGCGCGGGCTCACCTGCGCGGCCATCGGCAGCCGCATGATCACCGCCGAGCCAGACATTACACGGCTGCTGGCTAGGCTCAAGGCCCTCAAACTCATCCGGCAGCAGCGCGACCGCATCGACCGCCGCGTCGTATGGACTCAGATCTCACAGGCCGGGCTGGATCTGCTTCGTACCATGGATCCAGTCATTGACCGTGTTCCTCGCGAACTGCTGGAGCACATGAGCAAAGAGCAGTTGACAGAACTGATCCGCCTTCTGGAATTGGCCCGGAAAAGCAACCAGGAGACATCGGCGCCGAAAAGCGAGCAAGATCGGAAGTAAGTGCTTTGTAACAGTAGTCCCCCCCTGCGAACCCGACCCGCAGGAGAATAAAACCTCGCCGTCGCGCGTCACCCGCCAACTCGCCAACTTGCCAACTTGCCATCTCCGCGTAGCGGAGGCTAACTTGCTGCCTTTGTTTCAACCGATCCCCTTGGACTCTGCAATACACAGCCCAACTGGAATTTTGTTTCTTATCAGCCCCCCACCGGTGTTTCCGACCCGCTGCGCATGAAACTCCGGGTGCCCCATCCTCGGCGCGTCTTTGTTTTTGCGCCTAGGATGGGTTCGCATCAACCGGCATGCGCTTACTTG
>CAYQOQ010000167.1:0-9325 GCA_964419175.1 uncultured Occallatibacter sp.
GACGTCTTTGTTTTTGTCCGATGGGTGGGAGTCCATAGAACTTCATGACGACATCCCGTTTTGTTGAACTTGCATTTTTGTTTCTTGTCAGTCCCCCACCGGTGTTTCCGACCCGCTGCGCATGAAACTCCAGGTGCCCCATCCTCGGCGCGTCTTTGTTTTTGCGCCTAGGATGGGTTCGCATCGACCTGCATGCGCTTACTTGTTTTTCAACAACTTACGCACTTGTTTCTTATTAGAGCAGAATCGAAACCGCTGTAACGGTGTCTTACCGCAGTCTTACCGTGTCTTACGGGGGCGTGATCTCGCCGCCCACATCCCACAGCGCTTCCCACGTCTGCCCGTCCTTCCAGAGAAAGACCTGGCCTTTGATGAACCGGCAGTTGTGGTCGATTCCTGCGATTGCCAGCATCTCATCCGCCGTCAGCGGATCGCCGGTTACGCATGAGAGGTTTTCGCGATAGTGATGAATAGAAAACGGAATGGGCGTTTGCCCACGCTGGACCGCCCACTTGATGCAGACCGCCGCGGGATTGATGCCGTGGCGTTGGGCAATCTCAACAATCACCGGATCTTCGGTGGGCGTTGTGTCTTCGGGCGTGCGGTCGCGCTCAGGGCGGCCGGGCGAGCCGATGGGGCAATAGCCAATGGGCTGCATGCCGTTGTCGACAACGAATTTGAAAAGCTCCGGCTGCTGAAAATGCGGATGCAGTTCCATCTCGTTGGCCGCGGGCTTGATGCAGGCGTCGCGCAGGACCAGTTTGAGTTTGGGAACAGTCATGTTCGAGGTGCCGATGTGGCGCACCAGACCCATGTCGACCAGCTCTTCCATCTTGCGCCAGGTCTTCATGTAGCTCTCGTGAATGTAGGGCTTTGCATCGGGACTGCGCGAGGTAACGTCGCAGTTTGGCGGATGAAAATTCGGGAAGGGCCAGTGCACGAGATAGAGGTCGAGGTACTTGAGTCGAAGGTCGGCGAGCGACTTGCGGCAGGAGGCAATCACGTCGTCCTCACTGTGTTTGTCGTTCCACAGCTTCGAAGTGATCCAGAGTTCCTCGCGCTTGACGCCGCCACGCTGAATTGCCTCAAGCGCTGCGCCGACTTCGGGCTCGTTTCCGTAGACGGAGGCGCAATCGAAATGGCGGTAGCCCACCGCGGCCGCGCCACGAACCGCTTCGGCAACCTGGTCCGCCGTAACGTGATCGGAGCCGAAGGTGCCCAGGCCGACAGCCGGCATCTGGGCGCCGGAATACAGCTTTCTTTGCGGGACGATCGCCGGGTCGATCGTTTCCTGGCCGGTCTTGCTCATACAGTCTAACCGCCTTAAAGTAATCGATAACTACGACCAGCGAAGAATACGCGCCGGGGGTGAAAAGAGTCAACAATGTTCTTTCCCACAAGCCATGAAAGTTATCGATTACGGAGGAGTGGGAGTAGTGTTTCTGAAGGCAATGCGCGATTCTGGATGTCGGCATGCGCATTCCCGAAGACATCGCGGTGGTGGGACGCGGCAATGTGCTGAACTCCAACTTTCTGCGCGTGCCGCTCACATCCGTCGATCGGGATAGCTCCGCAATTGGAGGGTTGGCCGCGAAACTGGCGCTTGCGTTGGTCACAACGAAGACGCCCCCGCGGCCAAAGGCTGAGTTGATCGATCTGAAGCTGGTGGTGCGGGCTTCATCGTTGCGGATGTGAATCAGGCTTTTACCGCGAGCGATGCCCAGATGAAGCCAAGCAGAAATTTGGCATCGGCGGCCAGGGGCGCGTCGCTTTGCGCCAGCAGCCGGCGCTGAATGGTCCCGCGGGTCATGTCGGCAATGAGCCATGCGGTTTTTTCAGCATCGACGCGGCGAATCTCGCCCTTCTTCGAAGCCTTCTCAATGGCCGATGCGAGGCGCAGCACAGGCTCGCTGAGCCAGGCGCGGTATTGACTGCGCGTATAGCTGAGCGCGCGCGACTCCGAATCCATGATGCGGAAGAACTCCCGGCTGGCCTCTGCCCTTTCAAGCCGGGCGAGGATGAAGGCAAGGATCTTCTCGCGCGGGCCTTTTGCCTCGTCGAGGCGACTGAGTGTGCTCTTCTTCAGGGCTTTCATATCGTGATCGAGAACAGCCTTGTAGATTTCCGTCTTCGACTGAAAGTAAAGATAGAGCGTGCCCTTGGCTACCCCTGCCTCTTTGGCGATCTCGTCCATGATGCCGTCCGCAAATCCACGGTGTGCAAAGACGGTACGCGCAGCATCGACAATCTCCGCGCGGCGAAACTCCGACACAACCTGCTGTTTGGTTTTCATCGTAATCCCGAATTTGGACGCCTGCCGGCTCCTTTCAGAAGCCTTCTGACTGCATAGTATATTAAACTGACTGTATGGTCAGTCGCACAACCGAAGACACAAACGCCGGGCACTCCGACTGGGCCCCGTCGGTAAACCCGTGGCTGGTTGCGACTTCGGTGATGATCGCCACCTTCATGGTGGTACTCGATTCTTCGGTTGCCAATGTGGCCCTACCGCATATCGCGGGAACCCTGTCGGCCTCGACCGACGAATCGACATGGGTACTGACCAGCTACCTGGTGGCGAATGCGATCATGCTGCCGGCGGCGGGATGGATTGCGCGGCGCATCGGGCGCAAGCGTCTGCTGATGATCTCGATCCTGGTGTTTACCGGCGCGTCGCTGCTGTGCGGCGTGGCCGTTGACATGCCTATGCTGATTGTGGCGCGCGTGCTGCAAGGCATTGGTGGCGGCGGCATGCAGCCGCTGGCGCAGTCGATTCTGCTGGAGAGTTTTCCGCCCCGCAAGCACGGCACGGCGATGGCTGTTTACGGCATGGGCATCGTGGTGGCGCCGGTCATCGGCCCCACGCTGGGCGGTTGGATTACCGACAGCTATTCGTGGCGATGGATCTTCTACATCAATCTCCCCGTCGGCTTGCTGGCGCTCTACATGGCCAATCTTTTCATCGAAGATCCACCGTATCTGCGGCAAAAGTTCAAAGGGGCAATTGACTATCTCGGCTTCGGGCTGATGGCTGTGTGGCTTGGCTCCCTGCAGTTAGTGCTGGACAAAGGGCAGGAGGCGGACTGGTTCGAAGCCAACTGGATTCGCGTGGTGACCGTGATTTGCGCAGCCGCGTTCGTGGGCTTCGTCGTGCGTGAACTCACAAGCCCGGAGCCAATCGTCCAGCTTCGCATTCTGCTGAATCGCAACTTCGCCGTGGGCACGGCAATCACCACAATCTTCGGCTTTTCTCTCTACGGCGTCACGGCGCTGCTGCCGCTGTTTTTGCAGACGGTGATGGGCTACTCGGCGCTGGATAGCGGGCTGGCAGTGAGCCCGCGCGGCCTGGGCTCGCTGGTTGCCATGATGCTGGTGGGTATCCTCGTCAACTATGTGGACGGCCGCATTCTGCTCGCAGCGGGCATAGCGGGCTTCGCCTACTCGACTTTTCTGTTGAGCCACATCAATCTCAGCATCTCGATGGGTTCCGTGGCTGTACCCAACTTCATAAACGGCTTTGCAGGCGGCTTTATCTTCGTTCCGCTAACCACCATGACCATGAGCCGGCTGCGCAAGCAGGAGATCGGCAATGCTGCCGGCGTGTACAACCTGATGCGCAATATCGGCGGCTCCATCGGCATTGCCACGGTGACCACATTCCTGGTACGCGGCGCCCAGACTCATCAGAATTATTTGACGGGCAATGTTACATCCACAAATCCAACCGCAATGGAAGCGTTCCAGGGATTGCAGGCAAAGTTCTTTCACGAAGGCGCCAGCGCAGCCAACGCGCAGCAGGATGCTTTGGGCTTGCTCTACCGCAGCATCCAGCAACAGGCGTCTCTGCTTGCCTATGCGGATAACTTCCGCTTGATTGCATATCTCTCGCTGGCCTGCATCCCACTGCTGATGATGTTTGCCCGACTGCGGCACAAGCCGGAGAAAACGGTCGTGACCGGCGACAAGTAAACCCGCTTACCCCTTGGCGCGCACCAGCAGGCAGGTAATGTTGTCGCCACCGCCGGCATGGTTTGCCGCATCGACAAGGCTGCTGCAAAGTCCGCCAAGCGGAACAGCCGCGCCGAGCAAGGATTCGATCTTCGCGTCGGCCAGTTCGCGGGTCAGGCCGTCGGAGCAGAGCAGGAACAGGTCGCCGGGTTCGGCTTCAAGGTCGAAGATATCCGGCGTGACGCGGCTCTGGGTGCCGAGAGCCCGGGTAATCACGTTGCGGAGCGGCGAGCGCAGTGCCTCGGCAGGAGTCATGCGGCCCAGCCGCACCTGCTCATCCACCAGCGAGTGATCCAGTGAAATCTGCTCCAGATGCCCGGCGCGCAGCCGGTAACAGCGGCTGTCGCCAATGTTGATGAGCCGGACGTGGCGCTCCTCGACAACCAGGGCAACCATCGTGGTGCCCATCCCGTTGAGTTTCTGGTTGGCCTGGGCACGGGAGTAGATGGCTTGGTTCGCGGCTGCAATGGCCTGGTCGATCAACTCCGGAAGCTGCGTTTCGGTGTCGCGGTCCGTGAGCAGGCGCATCATCTCGTCTACGGCCAGCGAACTGGCTATCTCCCCGGCTGCCGCTCCACCCATTCCGTCGCAGACCAGATACACGCCATGCTCAACGGAGTATCCGAATGCATCTTCGTTGGATTGGCGCTTGCGGCCCCTGTCAGAGACCGCCGCAGCCGAATAATGGACGACAGCCGTGGTCAAATCGAAACTCCCATCGCTCAGTGTACACGGGTTTTCACAAATCGGAGCTTTGACCCCCGTTATTCTTCATGGGCGCCGCATCGCGGTTTCACTTGCCGGATTTTGGGCCCGGAGTAGAATCGGAGCAATGTTAAGCACTGAAGGTGAGTACCTTGAAAAAGTGGCCGTGGAAAAACATTCTTGTGTGTGCCGGCTGGTTGCTGCTGGTGGTCGGCATCATGCCCGGGGCCTACATTCTAGTGCGGTTAGGAAACACACATAGCGAAAAGCCGCTCTCGGTGCCCGTCTCGCTCAAACAGGGTGAGTTTACGTCGCCGGCCTTTACGGCGGGCAGTGGTGGCGACTACCTGGTCGATCTGACCTGGGACCTGTTTCCGGCCCGGCAGACCTCCGTGGACCTGGACTGGAAGGTCGTCGCCGACAACGGATCCGTGGTCCAGCAGGGCAGCTTCAACAATATGCTGCGCGGCGCCAATACGATAAGGCTCGGCAGCTACAAGCCAAATCCGGGGCAGCACGAGCAAGTCATCCTCAACGTCCATGCGGATGTGAACCAGGGCGGCGCCCATGCCAAGCTGGATGTCGGCCCGGCGGAGTCGTGGGTCGGATTGGCCTCCGATATTCCCTTCGCCGCGGGATGGGCGTTCGTAGTGGCCGGTCCCGGCATCCTTCTGCTTCTCGGCATAGCGGTCGTGGGCGGTATCCGGCGCAAAAAATCCGGCATCGCCGTCTGAACGCGGCGCACCTGCACTCCTTCATCCCAATTGGCTTACGATTCCCGGTTTACCGCGGCGGCGGTTTTGCACCTGCCTCGGGAAGCGGCGGCGGTGCGGGTAGCTCGAAGACCTGGATGGCGCCCGCATTGAGTACCGCCACCCGCCTGCCCGAGGGCGAAATGGCTGCGTTGCCTCCGGCATCGAGCACCGGGTTCAGCGGCGACTCGAAAGCCACATCTCCGGTAGCGGCGTCGAACACCCTCAGCAACTGCCCCTTGATGTCGTCGGTGCTGAGCGGTGCATAGGCACTGACAGCGCGCGTGACGGCGAGCGTCGTTTGCGCCACGCGCAACCCATCCGGCGAGCGCGCCAGCAGCGGCCAGATCGCCGTATCCGGATTCACGTCCACCCACAGGGTTTTTCCTTCGGTGGTCATTGCCGCCAGTTGGTGGCCTCCCGAGGCGCCGCAGGCGGTCACCAACACCTCCCGCTCCGACAGAAACATGTTGTTGGGCGTGCAGGTCGAGTCCACGCTGCCCACTACCCGGCTACCGCCCGTGAAGTAGTTCAGATTCAGCACCCACTGCAGCCCCCGGCTCCGCAGGCTCTCAAGATACCCCTCGGAGTTGATGGGCAGATGCACCAGTGAGCGCACGCGGCTGACCAACATCACCTGCCCGGTGGCGCGGTGCAGAATGCGCACCACCATATCGGGCGGCGGCGCAGGTGCGGAAGCGTCGCCGGCATCGCTTCCGGAACCGCCCTCCGGATTGCTCGAGGAAGACTCACTGTCCTCGGTCATGGTAGCCGCGGCGGTCGCCGGACTGCCGACAGTCCCCTGTTTACTTGGCGCCGCGGCCGGCTCACGCGAGTTCGAGACCAGAAACATCTCGCTCGGGTCCAGTTCCAGCCACAGCAGCGGGCCCGGAAACTGCAGCAATGGCTTCAAATCCAGGTGAGCATCGCCCTGCTGCAGGTTTTCCTTGTCTCTGAACAGAAAGTGCCCGTCTTTGAGCATCCACAGGTAGCGTGCGCGATCGTGCACGGACCAGACGGCCTCGGACTCGACTGCCCCGGCAGGCAGCGTGAGCACTACGGCCCGGATGCGCCGCTCGTCGCTGTCGGCGCTTTCGCCGGCATGTAAATCCCGGTGGATGAGCCCCGGCACGCGGAAGGTAAATAGCACCCGGTTTTCATCGATGAAGTCCAGTGAAACCACGCTGTTGCGCTGCCCCAGGTAGAGCGGTCCGGGAGGCGAAAAACCCAGCGGCTCCACGGGAATGGTCCACTTGGGCGGCACGGAAGGCTTGTCCGGATAGCCGCCGGGCAGGGCGCGCTCTTTTACCGGATGCGACCGGTCCGGGGCGAACCCCGAGCCGCTCTGCGGGTACGCGTACCGTCCTGCGCAGACCAGCAGGCCGGCCGCAGCCAGCCACCAGGCCGTACGCATCCAAAGTTTGCCCCTCGCTACCCGTCTCACTGACATCCAATTCCCCATCGCTCTGTATTCTCGCCGATGAGGCGTGGTTTGGGCAGTGATGAACAGCCGCTGTCTCTGTCCGTGAATTGCTCCGGCGCCTGGCAAGCCCGGACCCGATCCAGAGAGTTCGTGCAGGCGAAGAAGTAATATGGTATCCAACTTCAATCGTCCGTCACGCCGGGAACCTGATTCGTCCAACCGAATCCAAAATGGGAGGAAACCAATGAAACCGCATCTGTTGACGATGCTCCTCATGGTCCTCACTGCGCGATCCGTTTGTCTGGCTCAGAAAACTCCGACGCCCACGCCCACGCCCACGTCAGGGTCCTCCGGCGGCGCAACTTCCAGCCCCGTACCAAGCCCGCCGGTCGACTACAACAGCCTGCAGCGGCTGATGGACGAGGAGAGGATGAACACCCCGGAACCGGATGCCAAACCGGCTACCATCGCGGAGGTTGAAAAGACGCTAGCCGACAACCGCCGCTCAGGAGACGGAAAATTGGCGGCGATTCTCACCAAGCTGACCCTCACTGAGCGCGCCAATGCTGCGCGACTATCCCGTTGGAACTCCGAATCTCCAGGCGCGCAAACCCGCCAGGCTTTGCTGGCTCTGGCCGGCGGATCAGCGTTTCTTCCTCTTCCCGCCGAAGATATCCCCGCGGCTCCCGCACCCAGCATCGCGGAGCAGCGGCGAATGATTACGGCATTCGCAAAATTCCTCAGCGGAACTCTTCCCGGACTGCCCAATTTCCGCGCCACGCGTCTCACAACCTACTTCGAAGACCGTCCGCCCCGGCAATTGGCTCTTGCCACCGATCCGGCCGCCACCGACCCGCTGCGAAACCGGCCCATGCACGTTGTGGGCACATCCAGGCTCCAGGTCGCCTATGTCGAAGGACGCGAGGTTGCCGCAAGATACAGCGGATTCGAAGACCCAACTCTCTACGCTTCGCGCTTCACCACCGCGGGAGAGTTCGGGCCGATCCTCTACGGCGTGATGATGGATGCCGTGCAAAACAAACTCGTCTGGGCAGGATGGGAGTCGAGCGCCGATGGCCCGCTCGCCGTCTTCCGCTTCGATGCCGCAAAACAAAAATCGCACTACTCCCTCAAGGCTCCAGGCGCAGCCAAACTCCAAAGCCAGTTCGTCGCTTACCGGGGAAGAATCGCCATTCGTCCTTCCGACGGAGCGATCGTGCGGCTCTCGGTGGTCGCGAGCCCCGCATCAGACGATGCCTTGGCGGAAGCGGACATTGCGGTCGAGTACGGCCGTGTCGAGATCGGCCAGCGCTTCTACACGTGTCCGGTGCACGGAGTGGCGCTTTCCAAAGTCCCGCTTCATGCCGCGCGCGGAGCAAAGCAAGATCAAGCCACCGCGCTGCAGACCCAATTGAACGATGTCTCATTCCAGCAGTACCACGTCTTCCGCGGCGATCTGCACATCACCCAGGGAATTCCGGCTCAACCGTAGGGCCTGTCCTCTGTTTCCCGCTGCGCACAAGGCATGCCAAGCTGCGAAAATAATAGAGCCGATGCAAATTTCAAAAACTTCCCCGGATGCCGTCGGTTTCGATTTCGGCACCACAAACAGTTCAGTCGCGCTTTTGAATGAGAATTCCGAGGTGCGGTTTGCCTCGTTCCCATCGTTCGGAACCGAGATCGAATCCTTCCGCTCGGTTCTTTATCTTGAGCAGTACAAAACAGCAGCCGGCTCCCGGAGGGCGCACGCCCTCACCGGCCCGGCCGCCATCGAGCATTATCTTCAGGCAGAGGAGAAGGGGCGCCTCGTCCAGTCGCTCAAGTCGCACCTCTCCAGCCGCTCGCTTACCGGGACGGAAGTCTTTGGCCGCCGCTACAAGCTGGAAGACCTGATTGCCCGCATGATCGGCGATCTGCGCAAACACGCGGCCACGCAGTTCGAAAAGCCGATTCGCTACGCCATGGTGGGCCGCCCCGTTCGCTTCGTCGGCTCGGAAACAGTGGAGGATGATGACTTCGCCGTTGCGCGATTGCGGGAGGCATTTGCGGCCGCGGGTTTCGAACGCGTGGATTTTGAGATGGAGCCGGTCGCGGCCGCCTGCGCCTACGAGGCAACGCTTGACCACGACGAACTGATTCTGATCGGCGACTTTGGCGGCGGCACCAGCGACTTCTCGCTGCTGCGTGTCGGCCCCGGCGTGCGCCGGCGTGGACGAACTCCACAGGATTTGCTCGGCAACAGCGGAGTGGGGCTTGCCGGAGACGCCTTCGACGCCCGCATCGTGCGCAAACTCGTTTCGCCCGCGCTGGGATCGGACTCCGAGGCGCGCTCGCTCAATAAACTGCTTCCCGCTGTCCCTGCGTGGATTTACGCCAACCTCGAACGCTGGCACTATCTCTCTTTCCTGCGCACCAACAACGTCCGCGAAATCCTGAA
>CAYQOQ010000168.1:0-9202 GCA_964419175.1 uncultured Occallatibacter sp.
CCCGTACCCTTCACCTAAAGCCCGTACCCTTCACCTAAAGCCCGTACCCTTCACCGGGAGGAGTTTTTCCGCGGCCTGTTTAGGTCCGGGCCTGAAGGCCCTCAATTCCGCACAGGAACTTCGTGGGGCTGAAGCCCCACGCTCTCTCCGTCAAGCCGCAAGCAAAGATCCGCGGCGCCGTTGAAAAGAACTACTTCCCTGCCAGCACCGCCGCCGCAGGGTCCCCGTGGAAGCGCCGCAGCAGCGCCGGAACGCCTAACGCCACGCCCAGCAGGACCGCGGTAGAAACCAGATCGTTGCGATAGAAGGGAATGCCCGCCGCAAGGCAGGTCGTGAGGCCGGCCAGTGTTTTCGGGTACATATTGCCTGCCGCCCACACCGCGTAGTTTGAAACCACAAAGAACGAAGTCGGTCCCAGCAGAGTTGCCGCGGCCGTGCGCACAAACGTGGACCGCGCGCCGAGCAGAATTTGCCCCAACCCCATGGCCATTGCGTACCAGGCCCATGTGGGCAGGTACATCATCCAGGCAAAGGAGTAGTGGTAGGTGTAGACGGTCAGGAAATAGTCGGTGGCCATCAGGGCGGCCAGCGGAACCAGCATCTCGCGCCGCGGCCTGCGGGCGCCAAAGTAGAGCAGCGCGCCACCCACCGCGGTAAAGTTCAGCCATCCGGCGTGGGGTGCAAGACGAGTCAGAACGGCAACCAACAACAGGAGATAAGCGATCATCGAAACCTCATTCTTTGGGTTCTCGGGACGGTCTCCCGGAGATGGGGAAGAACTTGTCCGGCGGTGGAACTGTTCTTCTTCATTCTGCGGTCCACGGGGCGGCAGGTCAACCCGAAGTGTGCCGGAAGTGCAGCAAGACCGTTCCACTGGGCCAACATAAATTTTCACGTCAGGCAAAACCGCCTATTTTTGCTGGCGTCCGCCCATGCCTTCGCCCGCATCCTCGCGGTTGTCCACGATATACACCCATCCGCCCAGCGGCGACCGGTCGGCTGTGCTGCGCGTGCCCAGAAACGAATAGGCAAAGCGCAGATCGCTGAACTCGACCGTCGTCCATTGGCGGCCAAGGGGCAGATTGGGCGGCGGCAGAGCGGTCATCGGCTGCTGACCCACATCGCGCACCACGGCCCAGTTTCCCCAGTCGAGATACACCTGGCCTAAAGTGGTCCGTTTGGCGGCTTCCACGGCCCGCGTGTCGGCGGGCTTGTACATCGTGTTGCGCAAAGGATCGCTGAGGATTTCGCCGCTGCGCGTATTGATCTCGCCGGTCTGGTAGAAGTCCGCCGTCTCGAGAATCGCGTGCCAGCGGAAGGGATTGACCATGTAAGGCTCGAGCGCCATGCGCGTTACCGGAGCGGTGGTCACCTGCACGTTTTCAAGCATTGCGCGGGCCTGCGCCTGCTCTGCCCAGCGCACGCACCAGAGCAGAACCATCCCGGCAAGCGCGAAGATTGCCCATCCCCGGCCGTGAAACGGCTTGCGGCGCGCTCCGATCTCGCTGTCGGCCAGACCCAGCAGCCAGGGCAGAACCAGGGCCACGGCAAACAGCCCCCACAGCACCGGCTCGAAGATAAAGACAAAGCTGCCCGCGTACCAGCGTGGATTGAAAGGGAAGAAAGGCCGTACGCCGTAGTTGTTGGTCCAGTCCAGCAGCAGGTGGCTCAGCGCGGCAAGTAGGGCGGTGAAATAGAGCCATCCCCAATGGAGCGGAGGCGCCGTGGGCGGTGCCGGGGGCGCTTTTGCGTTTTGGATGAGTGCATCGGCGCGACGAGCGCGCCGCCGCTCCCGCCAAAAATGCCAGAGCCAGATTCCGCCCACCACCACACCTGCGACCACAGGCGCCGCAAGAAACGTATGCGTGATGCCGCGATGGTGTTTCAGTTCTTCGACCGGCCCGGCGACCGACCACAGAATGTCGATGTCGGCGGCTTCGGCGGCGAGCACGGCGGCCACGGTGGCGTAGGCCGTCTTGCGGTTCAGCCCGGCGCGGCCAATGCAGGCTCCGGTCAGGAAATGAGTAATAGGCTCCATGCTCTCTGCCAACCATCCTAACCTGTGCTGCCGATCAGCCCCGTCGCCTCCTATAATTCACCCCATGGGCGAACCACCGAACGCGTCATCGAATCCTGCCGGACGCGCCGCACAACTGCGCGACGAACTGCGCCGCCACGAGCACCTCTACTACGTCCTCGACGCGCCGGAGATCTCCGACGCCGAGTACGACGCGCTGATGAACGAGCTGAAGCGGATCGAGGCCGCGCACCCTGAGCTGCTGACGCTCGACTCGCCCACTCAACGCGTAGGCGGCAAGCCTGCCGAGGGCTTCAAGAAGGTGCGCCACTCGCGGCCTATGCTCTCGCTCGACAATGCCTACTCCGCCGAAGAACTTGCGGACTGGGCCGCCCGAGTGCGCGAACTGGCCGGCGGTCTTCCGGTCGAATACATCTCCGAACTCAAGCTCGACGGACTGAGCGTTGCGCTGCGCTATGAGACTGACCTCACCGACAGCAGTGCGCGTCTCGTTACCGGAATTACCCGCGGCGATGGGCAAACCGGCGAGGACGTCACCTCCAACATCCGCACCATCCGCAGCGTGCCTCTCTCCATATCCGCCGAAAAATTAAAGAAAGCCGGACTTCCACCGAGCATCGAAGTTCGCGGCGAAGTCGTGATGCCGGAAGCCGCCTTTCTTCGCTTGAATGAAGAGAAGGAGCAGGAAGGATTGCCGCTGGCCGTCAATCCTCGCAATGCCGCCGCCGGAACGCTGCGCACGCTTGAGCCGAGCACAGTGGCGTCACGAGGATTGGTATTTTTCGCCTATTTTCTGCTGGTCGAGGGCGAGTACTTTGCCGCCGGGCAAACGGCCACGCTCGATGCGCTCGCCGCGCTGGGATTTCGCGTGAACCCGCATCGCGCGCGTGTCGACTCGGTCGAAGGCATGATGAAGTTCATCGACGATGCCGAGGCCAAACGCGCTGCGCTCGGCTACGAGATCGACGGCGTAGTCCTCAAGGTGGACTCCCATGCCACCCAGCAGCGCCTCGGCTACACCGGCCGCGCTCCGCGCTGGGCCATCGCCTACAAGTTCACCGCCAAGTCGGGAGTGACGCAGGTGACGGGCATAACGGTCCAGGTGGGCCGCACCGGCAAGCTCACGCCCGTGGCCGAACTTACGCCAGTCTTTATCGGCGGCACCACGGTGAGCCGCGCCACACTGCACAATGCAGACTTCATCGAGCGGCTCGGGCTCAAGATCGGCGACACCGTCAAGGTAGAGCGCGGCGGCGACGTCATTCCCAAAGTGGTTGAAGTCATCGAAGATGCAGAGCACCCTCGTGGGGAGCAGCGCTTTGAATTTCCATCACAATGTCCCGAGTGCCAGAGCGCCGTCGTCCGCGTCGAGGGCGAGGTCGATTACCGCTGCGTGAATGCCGATTGCCCCGCCAAGCTGCGCGAAACCCTTCTGCACTTTGGCCGCCGCGGGGTCATGAACATCGAAGGACTCGGCGATGCGGTGGTGCAGCAACTCGTTGAAAAGCTACTTGTGAAGAGAATTGCCGACCTCTATCTTCTCGACGAAAATGCGCTGTCCTTGCTTGAACATGAAGTCAATCGCAACGGCGTGAAGAAAACGCAACGCTTGCTTGGCCCAGTTGAAATCAAAGCCGTCCTCGACAAGATTCAAGGCTCCAAAAGAGCGGGTCTAGCTCGCGTTCTGATGGGTTTGGGCATTCGCTATGTTGGCGAGCGCACAGCCCAGTTGCTTGCAGAGGAGTTCGGCTCTATCGAGGCGCTAGAAAAAGCGACGGCCGAAGAGTTGGAGCGCGTCGAGGAAGTTGGTCCGCGTATCTCTCAGGCAATTGTGGAATTCTTTACCGTCGAATCGAACAAGGCCCTGATCGAAAGTTTAAGAGATGCAGGGGTAGATATGACTGCGGAGAAGAAGCAACGTTCAACGCAGTTGGCAGGTCAGACTTTTGTGCTTACTGGCACGTTGCCGTCGCTCACGCGTGAAGAAGCCAAGAAGAGAATCGAAGATGCTGGGGGTAAGACGGCAGGATCAGTCAGCAAGAAGACCAACTATGTGGTCGCTGGCGAAGACGCCGGCACGAAACTGGATAAAGCTCGTCAACTCAACGTCCAAGTTATTGACGAGGCCAAACTACTGTCGCTGCTTGAAGGTATCCCTTTAAAAATTTAAGGAGATACGCGATCTGAATTTCCGAAGGTGTTTGCTCGGGTTGCAGAGAGGGTAGGTATGGATTTTGTGGTTGTTGATGTCGAAACCGCCAATGCGGATCTGTCTAGTATTTGCCAAGTGGGCATCGCATCTTTCAGCGAGGGTGAACTGGTAGATGCATGGGTATCGCTGGTTAATCCAGAGGACTATTTCAGCCCCGTCAACATCTCCATACATGGAATCGACGAATATCAAGTCAGGGACGCTCCGACTTGGGGAGAGGTTTTTTCACAGGTCAGTTCTAGATTGCAGGACAGAATCGTAGTGTCCCATACACCTTTCGACCGGCTGGCCTTAGCACGCGCTTGCGACCGCTCAAACTTGGCGGGATTCGATTGCACATGGCTTGATTCGGCGAGAGTGGTTAGAAGAGCGTGGCCTCAATTCTCCCGATCCGGATATGGGCTCTCCAACGTAGCGACATTTTTCGGTATCGAGTACAAGGCTCACGATGCACTTGAAGATGCCCGGTGCGCTGGATTGCTTCTGCTCCGTGCTGTTGTCGAAACAGGCCTCAGTCCCGAGCAATGGCTTATACGTGTAACGCAGCCAATTAATTCATCTGGGGAGGGGCATCAGCCGGGACATAAGAGAGACGGCAATCCGGATGGCGAGCTTTTTGGGGAGGTTCTTGTGTTCACAGGAGCGTTGTCTATCCCTCGAACCGATGCCGCAGATGCCGCAGCAGCGGCAGGTTGCAAAGTCGATACCAGTGTCACGAAGCACACGACATTGTTGGTAGTGGGTGACCAGGATCTTCGGAGACTCGCCGGACACGAGAAAAGTTCAAAGCATATGAAAGCTGAACGGCTTATCGCCGAGGGGCAGCACATCCGAATTCTCGGAGAGAGCGACTTCAGACAAATCGCGCTTAGGTCCAACGCCGCGAAATAATTGCAGGAGGTTTTAGAGAGTTTCTCTTCTGAGGTTTGAACTTTCCGCACAGTAGTAGCGATCGACTTCCAATTCTCCACAGCGGAGTCGCTTTTCTTGCATCAGCGGAAACACGGCCACCAGAATCAACAGCATGTCCATCCACATGGCGAACTCCTGCTCAGGAACGGCGTTTATGCCCTTGAACGGCGGCGGGCAGCGGCTTCAGGCCGTTGGTCGACGGCGCGCAGTTCGCGCTCGCGCTCGCGTTCCCAGGCTTCGGCGCGCCAGTTGCGGGAGGCAAAGCGCGGCGGCTCGGGCGGCAGCGGCACCAAGTCCTCTGTGCGTGGCCTCGCCGGCACCGCGGCCAGTTCGGCCTGCGGCTTGAAGGGAGAAATGGGCACGGCCGGCGCAATTGGCGTTATCAGCCGCGCGGAAGACTCCACCTCGACGTAGGCAGCACTCGCTGTCAGGCTCGTATCGGTATTCGCGGCCAGTTCCCGCACTTCGTGAGCCTCAGGCGCCGTTGTCTGCGTCCGCACCGCAATCGCTTTGGCCATGAATTCGTCCACCAGCTTGTGAAGGCAGGTTTGCCCGCACAAGTGCTTCGAGCCTGGACGCAGCCGGTTGCGCGATTGCCATCCGCTCACGCGCAACTCTCCCCCTTGCTCGTAAGCGACGAACCAATGGTTGGTCTGCTTCTTTTCCGATGCGCAGATGTCACAAGATATTGCCTGCCGGATCACCGCATTTCCCCCAGTCCGCACAGTCTTTCCGCGGCTTCGTCGATTCCGCGCTTCTGCTCAGCCCCCTCTAATGCGGATCAACTCGAGATCTTGGTTCCGCGCCGGAAGTTCGATTGGAACAGTCTTGGAATCGCCTTCCTCTATTTCATCGCGCAATGGGGGGAATAGGTGAGGCGAACGATGGAGGAATCTCATGAAGTGTCAGAAATGGACATGGAACGCAGAACTGTCCTGAAACGGGACAGGCAGTTGACTCTGCGCTGGAATAAAGTTTTAGATCCCTGCAATGCAAAGGAGCGAGGCCAAGCCCCGCTCCCTTGTGACAAAACAAATTTTAAGAATGCAGGAAACTTGCCTTACGCTTTCGACTTACTGGCGCGGGGCGAAGTAGCCTTTTCTGGTGCGCACCTGGTAGCGCCGGTCGTTGCAATAGAGATAGATGGGCCTGAAGGAACCATCGGTTTTGAAGTTGGCGGGCGTATAGGTCAGCGCATATTGGCTGCGCAGTTCTTCCTCAATGTCTTTGAAGCTGTTCGAGATCTCTTCCACCGAAGGCGGGAAGAAAACCTGGCCGCCGGTTTCGCTCGCCAACTGCGACATCACTTTGTCGCCCTCGCCGCGGCTCGGTGTCCAGTTGGTGCTGATGGAGTAGATGATGGTCTCCGAGCGCTGGCACATCTTGATGGCTTCGTTCAGATAAACGCGGCTCTGGTTGTCGTCGCCGTCGGAGAGCAGGATAATCGCCTTGCGCACCGGGTCCTGGCCGCGGGACTCGTCCAGCAGCTTATCGCGGCAGGCGGTGTAGACAGCGTCAAACAGAGCCGTACCGCCGCCAGGACTCAGCTTGTTCACGCCCGTCTCCAGCCCGTCCAGATCGTTGGTCCAGTTCTGCGTCACCGTGGGAGTGACATCGAAGCCCATCACAAACGCGCGGTCGCTCTTGGCCTTCAGAATCTGCAGCAGGAATTCCGTGGCCGCCTGCTGTTCGAACTTGAAGCGCGAGTGAATCGACGTGCTGGTGTCGATCATGATGCCCACGCGCAGAGGAAGGTTGATCTGCTGATGGAAGGAGTTGACCCTCTCCGGCGCCTTCTGGTCGTCGAGCAGCGCGAAGTCGCCAAGACGCAGGTTGGGGATGTATTTGCCGTGCTTGTCGGTGACGGTGAAGATGAGGTTGACCTCATTGACTCCCACCTTGATGGTGGGGGCGTTCACATCGACTCCCGACCCGCCAGGCTGATCCCCTGGCTGCTGCGCCGCAGGAGCTTGCGCGGGCTGAGCGGCTGCGGGTTGCTGCGCGTGTAGTGTAGCGGTCATCAGAGCTGCCGCAAACGCGAAGCTGGAAATCCGGAGACCTCGGCCGTAGATCCTGGCCGCTGGGGTAGCGAAAAGCAGTCTTGTCATAGCTTCCTTATTTTACCAATTGCATTTGGTCAAAAGCACTTCTGCCTGCCTGGAATCGGTCGCCGGCTTCAGGCGCGGCCTGCGGCGGTGGAATCAGCTTCCAGCCGTTCCAGAAACCTCTCCAACTCCGCCGGCAGCGGCGCCTCCAATTGCAGCGCTTTTCCGGTCACGGGATGGGTAAACTCAAGCCGGGCCGCATGCAGAAAATTGCGTCCGAGCCTCAATACTTCCGGGTCGGCCTTTCTGCGCGCCGCCTTGGATTGCGCCGCCTGCGCGGCCACCTGGTCGGTGAGCTGCCCGGCCCCGCCATAGAGCGTGTCGCCCACCACCGGGTAGCCGAGGGACGCCATGTGTACTCTGATTTGATGCGTACGACCGGTTTCAATGCGCACCCGCACCAAAGTAAATTTGCCGAAGCGCGTCACGAGCCGCCGCACCACCTCGTAGTGTGAGACTGCGGTGCGCGCGTTTTCGTTAGGCTGCACGGTCATGCGCGTCCGCCGCATCGGGTCGCGGCTCACGCCGGCATTGATGGTGCCCTTCTCGCGCTCCACGGCTCCCGACACGAGCGCAATGTAGGTCTTTTTCATCTGGCGGGTTGCAAACATCTCGCCCAGCGCGGTGTGGGTGCGGTCGTTTTTGGCCACCACAATCAGGCCGCTCGTGTCCTTGTCGAGGCGGTGCACAATGCCGGGGCGCAGGTCGCCGCCGGTGGAGGAGAGCTTCTTGAAGCGATAGAGCAGCGCGTTCACCAGCGTTCCCCGGCTGCGCACGTCGTCGTTCTGCCCGGCCCCGGCGTGGACCATCATGCCCGCAGGCTTGTTGACCACCGCCAGGTCGGCATCTTCAAACACCACGTCCAGCGGAATGTCTTCCGCCGTCGCCTTCAGCGGCACGGGATGCGGCTCGCCGGTAATGAGGATGCGCTCGCCGCCGCGCAACTTCAGCGAGGCCTTCTCGCGTTCGTCATTTACCAGCACGTCGCCCTGCTCCATCAGCATTTGCACGCGCGAGCGGCTAACGCCTTCCAGTTGCGAGGCAAGAAATTGATCGAGCCTTTGGCCGGCAGCTTCGGCGGGCACTTCGATGGTGCGTTGTTGAAACTCGCTGGCTTCAGCCATGGGTCGCCTCGCTATCCGTACGTTGGGGTTTGCGTTCCAGCAGCACCGCCGCTCCGGCCAGCACCAGCACAATCGCGCCAAGCTGCGGTCCGTCGAGCGCGCCGTTCAACATCGCGCCGCGGCCCTCGGTGTCGCGCCACAGCTCGGTGATGTAGACGGAGACACCCGTGCCCATCAGCCAGAGTCCGGCCAGGTCGCCGGCCTGCCGAATCGCCGGCTGACCCACAAGCAGAAAAATCGAAAGAGAGAAAAAAGCCAGCGCCGCGTAGGCCTGCACAGGATGCAGAGGAACACCAAGCGGGGTGCCGCTCCAGATCGCGGCCAGCGCGTGGTTATAGGTCACCGCCCAGCGAACGCCGGTTTCGGTTCCATATCCAGAACCCGCCAGCAGCGCGCCCAGTTGCTCGAAGGCCAGCCCGAGGGCCAGGGGAGCGGCCAGCACGTCGGCGGTAGTGCGGAAGGGAAGCCTGTGCCAGCGCGCATAGAGCGCGGCCGTCCCCACGCCAGCCAAAGCGCCTGATGCGGCCAGCAGCGGGTGATGCACCATGGCCAGCGTGAGCAGCCACGAGGGATGATGGCGCAGATCGCGCAGGTTGATGACGACCAGCAGAATGCGTTGCGCCACGAGCGCCGCAAACAGGGACACGATGCAGAGGTTCCACACCTGCCCGGTATTCAACCCGGCAAGGCGGGCGGTGCGCTGGGCAAGGAACAACGCCAGCAGAACCCCGATGGCAGCCGAAGCGCCATACGACGGGATGAGAATTGCGCCGATGTGGAAGAGGACTGGATGCACCTGAGCAAGGATACG
>CAYQOQ010000169.1:0-9178 GCA_964419175.1 uncultured Occallatibacter sp.
CGGTTACGGCGTCGGCGCATTCAACGTCAACGATATGGAACAGATCCAGGCCATTATGGGTGCGGCCAAGGAAACCAACTCGCCCGTCATCATCCAGGCCAGCCGCGGCGCGCGCGCCTTTGCCCAGGATCGCTACCTCTTCCACCTCATCCTGGCCGCGGCTGAACTCAATCCCGAGATCCCCATCGCCATGCACCAGGACCACGGCAACAGCTTCGACACCTGTAAAAGCGCCATCGAACTGGGCTACACCTCGGTCATGATGGACGGATCGCTCAAGGACGACGGCAAGACCCCCGCCACCTTTGAAGAGAACGTCGCCGTCACCAAGAAGGTTGTCGACTTCGCGCACGAGCGCGGCGTCACGGTTGAAGGCGAAATCGGCGTTCTCGGCGGCGTAGAAGATGGCCACGGAGCCGGCGGTACCGGCCTCGAACACCTCACCGACCCCGACCAGGCAGTCGAATTTGCCGAGCGCACCGGCGTTGACGCTCTGGCCATCGCCATCGGCACCAGCCACGGCGCTTACAAATTCACGAAAAAACCCGACGGCTCCGTTCTCAAGATGGATATCCTCATCGCCATCCACAAGCGCCTGCCCAACACCCACCTCGTCATGCACGGCAGCTCCTCGGTCCCCAAGGACCTGCAAGACGTCATCAACGAGTACGGCGGCAAGCTGAAGGAAACCTGGGGCGTGCCGGTTGAAGAGATCCAGCTCGGCATCCGCAACGGCGTCCGCAAGGTCAACGTCGACACCGACAACCGCCTCGCCATGACCGGCGCCATCCGCAAGGTTCTCTGGACACAGCCCGAGAAGTTCGATCCGCGCGACTACATGAAGCCCGCCCGCGAAGCCATGCAGAAGGTTGTTGCTCTCCGCATGACCCAGTTCGGCCAGGCTGGCCACGCCGGCGACTACAGCCCCGTCACGATCGCCGAGATCGCCAAAGGCTACAAGGACGGCAGCCTCGTCACCAAGCCCCTCGTTGCCGCCAAGTAACTTCGGCAGCCGCGGCAAACAAACCAAAGGGCCACTCCGCATCAACGGAGCGGTCCTTTTTCTGTTCCCTGTTCCCTACGCCCCTGATTGCGTCCTTCCCCGCGATAAAGGGTCGATTCGGCCCTAAAAAGCCGATAAAAAGGCCCCCTTTTTTCGATTTTTCGCAGGGTAGTTTACTGATTGGTTACGAGGAGCGTCTTGTATCTTATTGATTATGGGTATGTTAAAAATGATGTGCACCATAATCGGTGCAATTGACGGGGAGGGGGGAGGGGGTAGGGACAGGTTCGGGCTGGAAAGAGGCCTGATACGGCTTCGGAGATGGGAGGGGGCTCATCTCTATATTCTGCTCCGATGGGCGGTAATTCTCTGCAAACCGGGAGGTGCGGGCTTTCAGCGGTTGCTTCCGGGTTGGCGGTGATACGGGTGCAACCCGCAGTTGCGCCCCGAGTCCGGTATCGCGTTCTTTGCCGGTAGAACGGTATCGCGAAAAACATCCTCGAGTTGCACAAACGGCAGCTTGCGTCATAGCCACACACCCATCATCGTACTGTCATCACCGGTCCCCAAATGCGAGGGACCGGTGGCACCCTCATCTGGGCTGGGACAGACCACCGAGACCGTGGCCACCCGCCAGGTTACTGATTGGGGTAATAACTACGCAGACTAACCCAATCCCCCCCCGCGCCCCTCTCTCCTTTTAGATTTAGCCTAGATGTTATCATTACGTACCTGTTTTCCACAGGAATGCTATACCAAAAAATCCTGAAACCATAGCATAATAAGAACACCGCGCTATTTTCGCGCTATGATGTTCGTGAAGGTGATCTGATGGACGCTCAGCTACTCCGCAAAACCCGCGAAGAACTTACTGCAGAGCTAATTGATCTCGATAGGAAGATCGGTGCGTTGCAGGAACAGCGCAATCGTCTTGTGGGTTTAGAACATGCCCTTTCGGAATTCCTGAATGCTAGCCAGATGACTTTGCCTGGAATTCCGCCTGATGCGATAGAGGGAGCGGAAGAGGATACGCCGATATGGGCAAGAGTTAGAGATGTGTTCCCGCAGGATGGCGGCACGATGACGGTGCCACAAATTCACAATGAAATGCCGCTGGTGAATGGAAATAAACCCAAGCAGGACGCCATTCGCGTTGCTATACGCAGAAAGCCAGAAATTTTTGTGAATCGCGGAGATGGCGTGTTTGCACTAACGCCTGAGGCGTTGAGGAGTAGGAGACTGATTTTGGAGTTGAAGAATTAGGTTTGTGGCCCCGTAGCTCAACGGACAGAGCGCCTGCCTTGCGAACGGGACAATGAAGGTCCGAATCCTTCCGGGGCCACCATAGTGCTTGTGGAACCACCTACCGAGCGCCCTAGACAAGTGATCGGAGGTGAAACCAAGAGAAAGGAGGCGATGATATGCCGCGCTTCCTCTTTAACGGTGCTGGCATGAGGGTATCCCTGAAGAATGGGGTGCCCTCATCAGGCACACGCACATTTTATACCAAGTGCGTATCCACGGCATATACAAAATGATGTAGTGGCCAGTGAGGAATCAACGTGACAAAGGATGAATTATTCAATCAGAATCTTCTCAGACTACTTTGCGCCGAGAGTTTTTTCTTGGCTTCGCTGAACGCCGCTCGCGAGATGTATGGGAAGAGCTATTTCGCTCTTGGGGCCGTAGAGAAGCAGGCATTAGACCAGATGGTATTGAACTCCATCGGAGGAAATTACCAGTCGCTAACTCCCGATTGGTTTGGAGCGCCAACTCAAGGCCCGACGGGGTTCCAGCCGCCCGGTAATCCGCCAACGTCTTCATAGACTCTCAAACTAACGCCATTGCCAGCCATTACGCAAGTGGCTGGCATAACACTTTTGCACCAGGTGGATTGTGCGGGATATGATTATCAGAATGGAACAGAAGCCGAAATCATCCCCTGAAATACGGTCTACCCCTTCCAAGAGGCTTTATCAAAGCTCGTCACCATACCTCGCGCTGAAATGCAGAAACGTATAAAGACCGTTCCAGAAGTTCCCGTTTCAAGGGCAGGTGGCCCGGTCATCGGAATCGAAATGAGTCGTAAAAGATGTGCCCCGTTCATCGCAGTTTTATCGCGATGAGCGGGCGGGTGTCTCATCCTTTTCCAGCCTACAAGTGGGATGCCCCATCCTTCCGCGTACTTTGCGGAAGGGAGGGAGAGCACGAACCGAAACCGTCCATTTCAGCATAGCGGAGAACTTCCGGCAGTTGATTTCCGCGCCGGAACGCTGTCCATTGCGACTCGATTTCCACCGCGCCAACTTTCCCTGTCGCGTAGTGGCGGAAGCTGGACCACGCCCAATCCTCAGGCTTCGCGACCAAACCTCGTTTGACGGGGTTGCGATGGATATAGCGGATTACTTCGGAGCGGGCCTGCTCTCCGTGAACATTGCTGTCATAATAGCGCTCTTGCCAGAACTTTTCGCGCGGACCTCGCAGCTTGCGCGAAGTCATCTGCTTGACGGCTTTGAGAAACTGCGCCAGTACAATCTGCGGCGGTTCATTGACCAGCAGATGTACATGCCAGAACGCAGGCGTAAACTCGCGCATGATGCCTTGCGCGTGTCTGTTCCAACACGGCCTCGACTGTCTCCCTGGCTCCCGCCGTTTCAAGCAGCGGCAGACGGTGAAAACAACTGAAGGTGACGAAGTGCAGAGACTCCGCTTTTTGAAACCGTTTCAGGCCGCTTGGCATGGCTCCATCCTCGTCCGGCCACGATCTTATCGCAACACCCGCTCATCGCAAAGAACGCGATGAACGGGGCACAACTTTTACGGCTCTCTGCGATTTTCATGACCGGGCCACCTGCCTATCCGGTGACTGCTGAAGGCTGAGGGCTGATCCCTATTGCTTCCTGGTCCTTGTACTGCAACTGATACAGCTTCCAGTAGAGTCCGCGCTTGGATAGCAGTTCTTGATGCGTGCCCATCTCGCGCAACTGCCCCTTGTGCATCACCAGAATCGTCTCGGCCCTCTGCACGGTCGAGAGCCGGTGCGCAATCAACACACTGGTACGCCCCTCCACCATCCGCTCCAGCGCCCCGCGAATGCGCAGCTCCGTATCAGTGTCCACGCTCGATGTCGCTTCGTCCAGAATCAGAATCCGCGGATTGTAGGCCAGCGCCCGCGCAAAGTTGATCAGTTGCTTCTGCCCCGTCGAAAGCGAGTTGCCCCGCTCCCGCACCGGCTCGTTGAATCCACCCGGCAGGCTCTCGATAAAGTCCAGCACGTTCACGTCGCGCGCCGCCTGCCGCAGTTGCTCATCCTTGATCGCGTCGTTGCCGAACCGGATATTGTCGGCCACCGTGCCCGCGAACAGGAATGGATCTTGCAGCACCACCGCGAAGTGCTGCCTGAGTGCCGTCAAATCCTGCGCGCGCAGATCCACGCCATCCAGCAGAATCTCGCCCGCCGTCACCTCGTAGAAGCGCATCATCAGGCTGGTCAGCGTCGTCTTGCCCGACCCCGTATGGCCCACGATCGCCACCGTCTGTCCCGGCTCAACCGTGAAGCTCACGTCCTTCAGAATCCACTCGATCCCCGCAATACCGTTGAAAGCCGGCCCGCGCGCCGCCGCATCCAATGCCGCCGCCGCGGCCACTGCGGCCTTCTGTTCCTCGCTCAGATGCTGATAGGTAAACCAGACGTGCCTGAACTCGATCCTGTTTGACCCATCGCCCGCCACCGGATGCGCTGGGCTCACAATCTCCGGCTCCGTGTCGAGCAGTTTGAAGATCCGCTCGCAAGCCGCCATCGCCGCCTGCAAAATGTTGTACTTGTCGCTCAAGTCCTGAATCGGCCGCCAGAACCGCTGCGAATACTGGATAAACATCGCCAGCATGCCGATCGTTACTGTTCCGTGGGCCAGCACGCTGAATCCGCCGAACCAAACCACCAGCGCAATCGCAATTGAAGAAAGCAGTTCCACCGCCGGGTAGTAAAGCGCGTAGGCAAAAATCGTGTCCTTGAAGGCGATCATGTGCAGGCGGTTGACCGATTCGAAATCCTGAAAGGCGCGCTCTTCGCGATTGAAGAGCTGCACCACGCTCATGCCCGAAATATGTTCCTGCGTGAAACTGTTGATACGCGCAATCGCGGCCCGCACCCGCCGGTAGCTCTCCCGCACGCTGTCGCGGAAAAGCCGCGTCACAACCAGAATCAGCGGCAGCACGGCAAAGGCCAGCAGCGCCAGCCACCAGTTGATGCTCAGCATCACCGCGGCCATCACCACCAGCATGAAGAAGTCGTTCACAATGGCAAGAATGCCGTCCGTGAACATGTCGTTGATCGCGTCCACGTCCGAGGTCAGCCGCGTCACCAGCCGCCCCACCGAGTTCACGTCGAAGAACCCAATGTGCATCCGCTGCATGTGCCGGAAGATGTTGCGCCTCAGGTCGAACATCACCCGCTGCCCCATCCACTGCATCAGGTAGGTCTGCACAAACGCGAACAAATACGAGGCCAGCAGCGTCGCCAGATACAAACCCGCCAGCATGGTGATGCCGCGGTAGGCATCGGCCGGCAGCGCCCGCGCCAGCGGACTGCTTGTCGCCAGCCAGTGCGCCAGTCTGCCGTTCGCATCTTCGGTTTTCAGGTTTGGCGACAGATAGCGATCGATGGCCATCATCACCATGATGGGTCCCATCACATCGCATACGGATTTCAGCGTGACCGCTACAGACGAGACCGTCGCCTGCACCCAGTACGGACGCACGTAGCCGGCCAGCCGCCGCATCAGCCGCGCGTCGTAGACCTTGCCGACAGGGTCGTCGTCACGCTTCCGGGCTGGCTCCGGCGCGCCGGATTTGCCGGGCTTTGTTTTCTCAGTTTCCGCCATCGGTTGGGTGCGTAGGCCTTCCTTACTCATTGTACGGGGAAGACTCGGCCGCTCCCCAACCCGCGCTCTACGAGCCGGAATTCGCTCCCGAATCCGGCTTGGCCGCGGGCTTCGGCGCCGGCTTCTTCGGCGCGGGACTGGACACGCCCATACTCATCAGCACATAGCCAAACCCCTTGCGCAGCACATCGAGAACGCTCATCTTTGCCTTTCCTTGCGCAACTTCGCGGATGATTCTACGGCTTCACCGGTGGAACCACCGGAGCCCTAGCCGTCTGCCCACGCAATATCTCCAGCGCCGCCGGAGGCAGCGGCTTATCGGCATTGGCCAGCAGCAGCGTCACCTGCCACATCTCCGTATCGGTGAGCACATTCTTGTACGCCGGCATTCCCGTCAGCCGAATCCCATTCGCCACCCGCCAATAGGTCTCCCCCGGCGGGTCGTCGCTCACTCCCACCACATTGCCGTTGTGGTGCTTTTCCCAGAGAGGCGGCGCCTCGGGAAACATGTGCGCCGCAAACGAAGAAGGCTTGCCGTGAACCCCATGGCAGGCCGCGCACTGATCGCGGTAAACCTCGGCGCCCAGCACCAGGTTCCCCTCATCGGCCTGGATCGGCGGCGTCTTCACCATCTCGCTGTTGATCCGGGCATGAAGCGGAACACCCGTGATCTGTTTCTCCATCGGCAACGGCGTATCCGCCACCGCCACCGGCGGATGACCGAAACGGAACCAGCCCATCACCGCAACCGGCACCAGCAACACTCCCAGGATGATCCCCAATACAATCCGACCCATCTCTTCTACAGCCTCCGCTGCCCTTCATCCTAGAGCATTTCCCCGCGCTCTCCCCCTGACAATTTGTTCATCTTCCCGGCAGATTCCGCCTTCGGGAACCAGGCCTCTTGCAGAGACAATTCCCGCTCCCGCGCGTCCAACACCACAACCCAGCCCCCAAGGTGTTTTAATACCTAATGGGGGAAGCACTGTATCCTGCGGTTGTGTGCTTCCGTACTCCCGTGGAGGAATCCCGATACCGATGCATTCTTTTCGTCGTCTTGCCCTTCTGCTGGCGCTTGCGTCTCCAGCCATGACAGCCGTTCTGGCCCAAAGCTCGAGCAGCAATCCTCCAACCTCTGCGCCAACCGAGGCGCAAGACCAGGCGCCGCCGCCAGCCTCGGCACAGACCCCCCAGCAGCTCAGCGTCCAGGCCCGCATCCGCGCCCGCCGCGAACAGCGCCGCGCCGCCGCCATTCACGATGCCTACTCCCATCTTTATGAGTCGTATGCCAACATAGGCTACCTGCGCTTCAAGCCAGGCCCCACCACGCAGCGCCTCACTTTCTACGCGTGGGATACCGGCCTCACCCGCTACTTCGGCGAGCGGCTCGGCGTCACCGTCGACGGCCGCGGCTACTACGGCACGGCGTTTGTCGGGCTCAACCAGTACGGTTTGACCCGCCCCGCCATCAGCCAGTACGACGCCCTGGCCGGACCTACCTACCGCTTCTACCTCCAGCCCCGCTATTCCGTGGCCGGCCGTGTCCTGGCGGGCTACTCCTACGGCAACTTCTCCGCCGACACCAACGGCTTAGGCGGAAAAACACTCGGTCTCTACCCGGATGGAAACACCTTTGCCGCCAGCGCCAGCGTCATCGGCGAGGTCAACCTGACGCCCAACATCGGTTTCCGCCTGGCGCCCGAGTACTTCCTTACCGGCTACGGCTCCAGCACGCAAAACAGCCTCGGCTTCACCGGCGGCATCGTCTACCGCTTCGGCAAACAGTAAACATGAAGCGTACGGGCTTCACAGGCTGCTGAAAACTCCTCATGGTTTATGTACGGGCTTTAGCCCATACATAAACCATGCCGAATAAACGTGGGCCTTAGCCCCCGAAGGATGTTTTTCACGATTTCACGCGGAATCAGCCTTTTTTTCGCAGCCTGTCCAGCCTGTACACAACCCACCCGCCTATTCCCTCCGGCAAATCCCTCCAGAACAAATTCCTTCCAGGCCCAGCTCGCGATCAAGTGCGCCTGTGACCCACACACGCCGCGCCCGGGCGATATAATTGGACGGCCAAAAAATAGGCCCGAACGCCGTCGCTCTATGCCACAAACTGAAACCATGCAGCCCGGCCATCGGTCCCAACTCATACAGTGAACCGACCCGTCACACCGGAGAAAAAGAGGAGTCTCCCGCTATGAAAACCACATTGTCCCGCCGTAACTTCGTTCAATCCGGCGCACTCATGGCCGCTGCTTGTGTCGCCTCCAGCGCAAAGCCGTCCTTTGCCGAGGCGCTGCCTGTCTCCGGCAAGCCCACACCCATCAAGCTCGGTGTCTGCAGCTACACCTTCCGCGACTTCACCCGCGCCCAGATGCTCGGCTACCTCAAGGAACTCAATCTCACCGACCTCAACGTCAAGGACGTCAAAGACCATCTCCCCATGGATCCCACGCTTGAGGCCCAGGCTGTAGCCGACTACGCCGCAGCGGGCATCAAGCTCCACGCCGCCGGCGCCATCTACTTCCCCAAGGACGACGAGACCGACATCCGCAGCAAGTTCGACTACTGCAAGCGCGCCGGCATCACGACCATCGTCGCCGGCGACCCCACCCCCGAGTCTCTCAAGTGGATCGAGCGCTTCGTCAAGGAATACGACATCAAGATCGCCATCCACAACCACGGCCCCGAGGACAAGTTCTTCCCGTCCCCCTTCGACGTGCTCAAGGCCATCAAGGGTCTCGATCCACGTATCGGCTTCTGCATCGACGTAGGCCACGCCGCCCGCGCCAACGCCAATCTGGTCGACGCCATCCACGCCACCGGCCCCCGCCTCTACGATATGCACATCAAGGATCTCGCCAACTTCACTGACAAGGCGAGCCAGGTCGCCGTCGGCGAAGGCATCCTGCCCATCCGCGACATCTTCCAGGCCCTCATCGACATCAAGTATCCCGGCTTCGTCGATCTCGAATACGAAATCCACGGCGACAACCCCATGCCCGGCGTCATCGAGAGCTTCGGCTACATGCGCGGCGTCCTCGCCGGCATGGGCTACCTCACCCACGCATAAAACCCGTCTTCACGGCCGAGCCTTGAAAAGCTGTAATAGCAATAAAAGCTGTGCCCCGTTCATCGCGGCTTCATCGCGATGAGCGGGTCTTCGGGTCTGATTGCGGTCCCGACTATGATTGAACCATGCCGTACGATCTGAAGCGGTTCCAGAAAGCGGAAGCTCTCCACTTCATCACTTTCAGTTGCTTTCACCGTCTCCCTTTCCTCGATG
>CAYQOQ010000170.1:0-9031 GCA_964419175.1 uncultured Occallatibacter sp.
GCGGTGATGTTCTCGAAGAACCATCCGAAGCCAGCGCCCAAAGAGCAGGCATCTTCGCCGATGTCTGCCTCCACCGATGCCAACCAGCGCGAGATTCAGGAGTTGGAGCAGGACTTGACCGCCGATCAGCGCCAGAGTCAACAGCAGGCACTCGCGCAGAAAGCGGGCGCGGGCGGTGCGGGTACGTCACCAGCGGGGAGTGCAGCTCCAGCCGGCACTGCAACGCCAGTTGCCGCTACATCTGTCGCGCAACCGACCGAGCCGCCGCGCGATCCGGTTGCGGACGCAGAAAAGGCTCTGTCGTTCAAAGCGCGCTTTGCCTCAAATCTTGTCTCTGCCGATAATGGCGCTTCACACTTATCGGCATCGGACTCCGCCGATGCGGTGGGCAGCCCCAGTGCAGGTAGAGATGCGATGGCGACTCGTCCATCTGAGTTCCCGCAGCAGGCTCCTGCTACGCAGGTTGCTTCTGGCAACAACCCGAAACGCGGGCCTGAAGTGAATGTGAATTCCGCGCACGGCCACCCCTATGTGCTGTTTGAGGGCACAACCATCGACACAGCCCTGGTGAATCGCCTGGACGGCGAGTTCGCCGGGCCGGTCAAGGTCATGGTGACGAATCCGGTTTACAGCCAGGATCGCCAGCATGTGCTTATCCCGGAAGGCACGTTCATCCTTGGCGATGCGCAGAAAGTCTCCGGCTTCAGCCAGAAGCGCCTTGCCGTCGTCTTTCACCGCCTGCTCATGCCGGATGGATACTCCGTCGATCTCGACCAGTTTCATGGTCTCGATCAGGTGGGAGAAACCGGCCTCAAGGATAAGGTTAACAACCATTACCTGCAAATCTTTGGAGCATCCATCGCTCTGGGGATCATCTCCGGCGCCGCCGAGGCCACGACCAACGGCGGCTATTCGGAAAGCGGTTCCGATATGTATCGCCAGGGCATGGCCTCCAGCCTTGCCGCTACCGGCGCAAATGTGCTCGATAAGTTCATCAACATTCCGCCCACCATCACCATCCGCGAGGGCCACCGCATCAAGGTTTACATCACGCAAGATATGTTGCTGCCCGCGTATGAAAACCACGACATGCCTGGGGTGATGTGATGCGTGTCCTTCTCCTTGGCCTCTTCGGCTGCGCGCTTGTGGCTGGCTGCGCCAGCCCCTCGCACTCGCCGAGGAAGCCATCACCCTGCCACTACCCACAAACTGCGCTGGCGCAAACCCAGCGCTGATGAAAAGGAGCTTTTTATGAAGTCGAGATTCCTGTATTTGCTTGTCACCTTTACTGCATTGCTCGCGCCTGCCGCGCACGCGCAGTTCGGTTCGGGCATCGTCTACGATCCCACTCAGAGCGCCCACGCCATTCAACAGCTCAGTCAGGGTGAGCAAGAACTCCAGAAGTGGGCGCAGGAACTTCAGAAGTGGGAACAGCACCTGCAAAAAGAGGAACAGATTTATACGACTGCGTATCAGACCATGAACCAAGTCATCGCGGCCTACAACCTTGCCTACCAGATGTCGCGGATGCCGCAGAATCTCGCGGCGCGCTACCAATCCGATTTCTCCAAGTGGACCGCTTTCTCGAATCCCAGCTTGGCGACTTCGAATACCTCCGGCACCACCTCGGCGTGGCTCAATGCGCTCGACCTCGGTAACCCGACGCGCGCCGCATCCGCTTATAGTGGCGCGGTGATTCAGGTACAGAGTTATCCGTCGAGTAGCCTGTCCGCGATGGATTCCACCACGCAGGCTGTGGTCCAGAACCAGTACACCAGCTCTGAAATCGGCCAGGCTAACGTGACCAATCTGCTTTCGACGCTTGGCACCATCCGTTCGGACTCGCAGACCTTCCAGCAGAAACTCGCCAATCTCGAATCGGACACCTATTCGACTGACCCCAGCCAGCAGACGGAAGTGGGCGTGCTGGCGAAGATCAACACGGCTACGATGCTTCAAATTCACTCGCAGCAGGACGCCAACCAAATCCTCTCCGCCGCTGCTGCGCAGCAGGCGCTCGACGCCAAGGAAAAGCTGGACGAACGCAACCGGCTCATCAACCAGGCCATTTACTTCCAGCAACACTTTTCCAACGTGATGCAGCAGACGACGAGCGGCATCGGCAACGCCATCCAGTCTATTTCGCTCAGCCCCAGCGGAAGGTAGGCCATGTCCCAAAACTATCTGACTTTTCTGTCGCAGGCCATCAATGACCTGCTGACTACAAAGAGCGCAGCGATCCAGGCTACGGGGCTCGACATCTTCCGTGGCCTGGCCGTGATCCTTATTGTCTGGTTCGGCGTGAAATCCGCCCTGTCCGCTTCGCAGGGACATGGCGGCGGATTCCATTTCGCTAACTTCGCCGACCTGATCCTGATGATTGCGTTCGGCCTTGGCATGCTGACGTATTATTCGTCGCCGATTCCCGGCGTCGGGTACAGCTTCAGCGATCTCATCACCAAAGAGGCGATTCAACTTTCGGCCCAAATTCAGGCGGACAACACGCAGCAGATCGTCGATTCCATCACCGCTGCCGAAAAGCAGTTGGGTGCGCCTCCGGGCATCTTCAGCTTCTCCGAGGACCTGACCTGGATGATCGCAAGCCTAGCGCTGATGGTCATGCAGGCGTTTGTCTTCGCCGTCATCGCCTACGGTTATGTCGCCACGGCGGTCTGCGTGCTCATTGGCCCCATCTTCATCCCGTGGTTCATCGTGCCGAAGATGGACTGGCTGTTCTGGGGTTGGTTCAAGGCCTTCATCGGCTTCAGCTTCTATCAGGTCGTGGCTTCGGCTTTCATCTTTATCTTCTCCAAGGTCGTTGTCGGAATGTTCGGCGTGATCGGCACACTCTCACTTTCAAATATTGTCACGCTGCTGCCCGCGCTGCTCACCTTGGCCTTCGTGTGCATTTACGGCCTCAACAAGATACCGGAACTGACAGGCGCGATCCTCAGCGGACGCGCCGGAACCTGGGTGGACCTCAGTGGGAAATGACACCATGACAAAAACAAACTTTGCAACCACCGATGCCGGCCACAGGTTCCTGGAACTCTATGCCGAGCCGGTCGTCACCAACACTTATCTGAAAGTTGCGATCCTTGTGCTCTCGGTCGTCGCGCTCGCGTTGCTTGCGCTCCTCTACCGGGCGCAGACCGCGGCGTCTCATCTGAAGCCGTTGGTTATTTCCATCACCGATGCCGGGCGCGGCCAGGTCGTGAATTACGCGGACTTCTCAAAGGTGCCCGTCGAGCGCGTCGGCAAATACTACCTTGCCCGCTGGACGGAACTCTACTATGGGCGTAACCATGCCACGCTCCAGCGCGACTTCTCCGGATCGCTGAATTTCTTCTCGAACGAGTTACAGAGTGCCACGCTCGCGCGGGTAAACAAGGCGAAGACGCTGGAAACTTTTCTCCTTGACCCCAGCGCGCCCAACGTGGACATCGAGATCAAGGCCGTAGTGCTCGACGATACGCGACAGGTTCCGTATCGCGCGCACATCGAGTTCGAGAAGGTCTTCTATTCGCCCGGCGACCAGCAGGAGCAGAGCCGCGAGCGCTGGACCGCCAATGTGATCTACGTCTTCCGCGACGAAGTGCCCAATCAGATGCTGCTGACAAATCCGCTTGGTCTGGTCATCAGCTACGTCCATGAAGACCAGGCGTTCGGGAGCTAGCCGCTATGCGACCGAAGAAGCCTATCCTGCTTTATTGCGCCGATCGCGGGCTGCTCTCGGCTACAGCGTTCGCGCTGCGGCTACAGCCCTACGAGGTCACGGCTGTCGATGACAGCCGCAACGCCGCGGCGCTCATGATGGCCGACTGCACCGAGCTTGTTTGCGGCATTTTGATCCACGCCCAGCAAGGCGACTCGGCTGGGCGGTTGATTCACCGTCTGCTCGAATCGGATTTGCACGTTCCTCTATTGCTGGTGGACCGCGCCGGCGACCTGGCGCCTGTCCGCTACGCAGACATGGTGCTTTATGGCCGCAACACTTCCATGCAGCACATCCTCGGAGCGCTTCAGACGCTCTGCGTGCACAGACATGGACCAAAACGCCGGAGCATGGTATGACCGAATCGCGTTCTTCAGAACCATCGACAGACTATTCCCTCTCTCGCAGGCTCCTTCCCGCAATGGTCGGCGCATCTGGAGTCTCGATCTCAAGCGAGATCGGAACGGAGCTCACCGGCGAACTGCTCGCTGGCCGCGTACCGCTCGGCGACCCTTTCTACGTGTCATGGGACTCCGAGTTCTATTCCCCGTGGTCCTGGCTTCGCTGGCTTTGGGAGTATGGCAACTCCGCTGATCCTTATGTGCGTCATGCCGTCCGGCATGGTGCCGCGGGAGTTCTGGCCGGCATTGCGGGGTCTGTTCTTGCCGGCATTCTGCTCAGCCGATGGATGCGGCGGAGCGCGTTATGAGCGAGCTTGTCTACATCGGTGGGTCTTCGGGCAGCGCTGGCCAGCATCGTTCGCACGCTCACGCCGCCCGCGAAGTCCGCGGGAAAACCTGGACGCTTAGCCCGTCGATGATGAGGACGCGGCTTAGGCCGCGCTCCTCTTCAGCAGGAGGTATGCCATGATCGCCAACGCAGTTTTTGTCGCCACTCTTATCTTTCTTGCGCTTGGGTTCGGCCTGATGCACGAACTGCATTTTCTCACTCCCTGGCGCAGCCTGATTCTGCACAGCTATCTCCGGAGCATCGCGCTTTATTGCGCTCTGCTCTTTGCCAACCTTCTCGGCCTGACCATTTGGATCGAGCGCAAGTTCTTCCTGCGCGACACCGGACGCAAGCTCAAACATCTTGACCAGGAGATACACAGTGGACACTCAGAACTCTCAGAAGAAATCACGTCCCTTTTCAAAGAGGAATAGGAATACGGCAGTCTCCAATGAACCGGCAGCAGCCGCGTCCGGAGGCGAGTCTTTCGATGATCCTTATGCGGAACGCACGCCGGATCTGGTGGCCCGCGTCCGTGCTGCCAGGGAGGCCGCGCAGCGCGAAATGGAATCCTTCGGCGATGTTTCGGAATACGACATCGCCATCATCCAAGGGCTGAAGAAGGACGAGGAAGATGAACCGCCAGCCGGGGCACAGGCCGGTTTTGCTTTTCCGTTGGTTCCTGCGGAAACAGATGGAGATGAGTCGTGAGACATGATTTCACACCCGATATTCCCAGGGAAGTTGCCCATCCCGTCAAGCCGCTGCCTCCGCCAGAGCCGGAGCCAGGCCCGGTAGCCTCTCGAATCGAGCGGCTTGACTCCATTGCCGAAGATCGCCGCCCTCCCAGGATTCCGCAGCCGGAACGAACCGTAAACCCGGAAGTCCGGCGTGAGCGCGATGTGGAAGTGAGCCGCGGCGTGGATCGACATGACCGCCGGGACCGTCGAGACCGTAATGTCGCGGTGAGCATCGACGTGCGGCTCCGCCCGGAAGAACGTCAGTTGATGACCGATGTGGCGCGCTTCCGCGTCATCGCGACGCGCGATCTGGAGCGCCACATCTACAACGGCAACGCGGGCGCTCTCGATAGAGATCTCCACTATCTGGAATCGAAGGGATTACTCACCAAGGACACAGTCAATGCGCGCCGCGACAATGCCCGCGACTATTTCAAAGACGGCATGGTGCGTGTCCAGCGAATCGAAGTCGTCACACTGACGGAGCGCGGGCGCAAGCTGATTGCGCGCGTCGGCGACTTGGAACCCGGCCAGAAAACTTATGCCCGCCTGGTGAAACCCCGCGAGGTGGAGCACGACACACAGATTTACGGGGCCTATCGCAAAGAGGCGGCCCGCATCGAGCGCGAAGGTGGAAAGCCCACCCGTGTCGAACTGGATTTCGAGTTGAAGTCGAAGGTGCAGAGCGCCATGTATGCCGAGCACAAGGCGCAACCCGACCGCGACATGGATGAGATCAAGCGGCAGGTGGCCGAGCAGCATCAATTGCCGATGGTGGACGGGCACATGGAGATTCCCGACGCGCGGGTTCATTACGAAATGCCCCAGGGCGGAGGAACCGCGTTTTCCGACATCGAGGTTGTGACAGCGGCCTATCGGCCCGGTCATCTGCGGGGTAAGTCGCAGGCCGGATTCCGCATGTATGTCTCGGGGCGGGACGCGGGAAAACTCGGGGCCCTGATCGAGAACGAACATCACCTGCTGGACAACATTCTTGACCTATGAGCACAGACTGCATCCCGGCAATCGAACGGCAGGGCTACACCCTGCGCGAGGCTTCGTTTCTCTATCTCGTCGCCGCGCATTCAGGCTACTTCATGCGGCGGCACTTTGCCCGTCTTCTCGACCGCGTGGATGGAGCCATGTGTACTCACTTTCTGGCGAAGGCCGACAACCTCGGTCATGTGCGCCGTCTGGCCTTCAGCCAGAATCGCCATGTCTATCACTTGCAGTCGAAGACCATTTACCGGCTCTGCGGCGCCGAGGATTCGCAGAACCGGCGCATGAAGGGCGAAGCGGGAATCAAGCACCGCCTCATGGTCCTGGATTATGTGCTCGACGATCTGCACCAGCAATTCCTCGTGACGGCGGAGGAGAAGGTAGAGTTTTTCACCCGCGATCTTGGCATCCCGATGGGTGTGCTGCCTTGCTCCTCCTTTGGAAATGCCGACGCAAGCAGCCGGTTCTTTATCGATCAGGCTCCAACTTCGATACGGCAGCATGAAACACATCGTTGGCAGGTGCGGTTTGCTTTCGTGGACGAGGGGTCAAAGACGATCAAGCCTTTCCGCCGGTTCCTCTCCGAGTATGAGGCGTTGTTGCGGAAGTTGCCCGCCTTTGAAGTGGTTTACGCCGCCGATGCCGATGTGAACTTTCCAGCCGCCACCGAGGAATTTCTGCGCCGGTTTCCGCCAGCCGGAGCATCGCCCCTGTTCCCGCGTGGAGTGGAACATTTCCTGAGTTTCGCCAGGGCACGTCTGCACTGGGAGCGGAGCGGGGGACGAGTCGAATTGACGGAGCTCGCAACGCTTCAGGATGGCCAGAAGATTTACCGGACGGCGGGCCATGAATCCCTGTACGCCCGACTTGTGAATGGAGCGGTAACGGAGCAGGAACTTCGCAGAGATTCCCGGACCACACAGGAATTTCGGTTTGAGACTTACTTGCTTGAAGAGAGCTATCCGTTTCAAACACCACGGTATCGGGGAAGGCATTAGCCTGGAAGTCCGCTAAACACGGCGCTATTGGCATCGCTATGGAAGTTGAGGTAACGCGCATGAAATCAACAAATACGAAGCGGATAGGGGTCAATAAGTGGGGTAGTACGTGGGCGGGAGCGACCCGGCTTTCAGCCTGCCGCGCCGGCTCCGCCGCGCTTGTCGCTCCCGCCCACACCCCAGAAGAGCGTTCCGGAAATATCTGGCGCTGATCTCGAACCGATCTCTGCCGGATACGAATGCTATCCGATGCGGATCATTCGTTGATCGGTCCGGCATCTGCGAATGATCAAGCTTTGATCCACAACAAGTTTTTCCGAAGTAAAGGAGGGATACACCATGAGCAAACTGAAGATCGAACACGGAGTCAGCCGGGTACGCCGCGCAAAACTCCAGGTATCCATCGATCAATCCGTTGCTGAAGATATTCAGGCGCTGGCCGACTGGTCCAACAACGAGCCACAGTATGTCATCAATCACTTGCTGCGCTTCGCACTGGCACAGGAAGAAGACTTCCAAAAGTACAAGGCCAGCCCTGCCGCGAATCCAGCTAAGCCTGGCAACAGCATGAAGCCGTCATCGTCACCGGCCAGGACAAGCGCCGATGCTGCACCGAAAACTGATCCGTCAGGAACAATTCACGCATAAATGAGGCAACCTCCACATGAAACTTCCTTCGCGTCTTCAGGACGCGCTTCATCTTCTGATCGAGTACCGCCTGTTGCTGTCCATCGGATTAAGCGCGGCCTGCGGCATCGTGCTCCAGACGCTGTATCCGGTTCACGATTCCGATCTGCTGTTGCGCCTCGTGGCATTGGAGCGGCCCGCAATCTACCGGGGATTGGTGTGGAGTTATGACCTATTTCTCTTCAGCACGCCGTTCCTTCTGTTCTCGATGTTGTTCTCGCTTGCCTACGTTCACCTGTACGCGCCCCGGCACGAGCAGATCGCCGGGCCATTGCCTCCGTATCCCGATCCCTTGCTGCGCGAGGAATTGGAACTGATCGTCGGCGAAGTGCACCACCAGTTGAAGCCAGACCCGTCGCCCGCGCCGCGCTGGCTCTCGATCTCAGAACTGGGCCTGTACACGGGCATCTGCGTGGTGGGCGCAATCGGCAGTGGAAAGACGCGGGCAATTATCCTCCCAGCCATGCGCCAGTTATTTGCCTACAAGGCCGGGGACCGGGAACAAAAACTCTCCGGCATCGTGCTCGAAGTCAAGGGCGATCTTTGCCGCAAGGCTCGGCGCATCCTCAAAGACTGCGGACGAGCGGAAGATTATATCGATGTTTCGCTCAATGGCGATATCCGCTACAACCCGTTGAACAACGATGCTGATGCTTACGCACAGGCGTTCAACATCGCCTCCGTCATCGTCGCCATCTGGGGAAAAGGCAGGGAGCCGTTTTGGCAGCAGTCCTACACCGATCTTGTCCGGTACGTGATTATGCTGCACCGCGTCCGTGACGGGTACGTCACCATGCTCGACATCTTCCGCACCGTGATCAGCGCCGGGACACTGGAGCAGATGCTGACAGAGACTGGGAGGCGCTTCACCGCTGTCTCGTTCGTCGGGATAAACAAGACCGGGTACAAGCAATATGAATCCGTGCTGGCTCCGTTCGGATTTGCATGGGATGAAAAACTGGGTCAGCATATCGCCAGGTGGACGGAGGAACTGGAGTCTACGATTCTCAGCAAGACCGCAGCCAGTGCATCCATATATAGTCGCAAACTCGGCGCTGAGGATGCGGGCGACACGTGGCGGAGCATCCACTACTGGTACTGGGAGCATTGGAAGTTCTTCCGCGATGAGGTCAAAACTTCGATCGTGCAGGGCATCGCCGTGT
>CAYQOQ010000171.1:0-9017 GCA_964419175.1 uncultured Occallatibacter sp.
GTGTGAATGATTACCTGCACGTCGCTGATGTCGGGCAGCGCGTCCAGCGGCACGCGCTGCATGCACCAGAAGCCCGCGACGACCAGCAGAATGGCTCCCGTAAAAACGAGGAATGGATTGCGTGCGCACCACGCGATGATGCGTGAGATCATCACATGCCTCCCGTGGTGGTTAGGCTCAGTTGCTTTGTGGCTACGGTCTGGCCGCCGCGCTGAACGGTCACGGTCACCTGCCACGTACCTCCGGTCGAGAGCTGCGCCGATCCCTCATAGGCGCCGTTGCCTTTGTCGGCGAGCGAGGCTGCTGTGCGTACGGCGGCCATGCCCATGGCGGGCATGGCCGGCATGAAGAAGACGGCGTTGACCTGCGCGCCTGCAACGGGTTTTCCGTCGGCTCCGGTCAGCTTGACGTGAATCTTGTTTGCGCCTTTGGCCGGCGGAGACGGGTCTGTCGTGAGGTCTATTTGCACGTGCGCGGCGGGTGCGGCGTTTGTTGTTGGCTGCGGTGTTGGCGGGGCTACCGATCCCGCGGCGGCCTGAAGCTGAGCTTCGGAGTCCACGAGGAAGTTGGCCGAGCTGACGACGCTATCGCCGGCCTTCAAGCCGCTAAGTACGACTGCCGTATCGCCGAGCTGCGGCCCGGTCTGGATAATGCGCGGCTCCAGATTGCCGTCTCCATGATCGACGAACACAACGGCTCGCGTACCGGTTTGCAAAACAGCGGAAGACGGAACCGTGAGTTGGCGTCCGAGATGTACGGCAATGGCGACGTTCACATACATCCCCGGTTTTAGGACTACGCCCGGATTGCTGAAGACAAGGCGCACGCGCACTGTGCGTGTTGCCATATCCACCTGGGGCAGAATCTGATCGATGTGGCCATTGAAGTGGCGGCCAGGATAGGCATCCACCGTGACCTGCGCCGCGTCGCCCGGCTTGAGGCGGCCTACGTCGTTTTGAAATACATTTGCGTAGACCCACACTGTGGAGAGATCGGCAATGGTGTAGAGCTTTGTCTCGGGCTGCACGTAGGCGTTGGGCAACGCGTTGCGCTCGATGATGTAGCCGTTGGCCGGCGAATCGATGGGAATATCGTGCTGAACCTTGCCGGTCTTTTCGAGATCAGCGATTGACTGCGCCGGAATGCCGTATTGTTGCAGGCGCTCTTCGGTGGCCTTCAGCAGCCAGCCGCTTTCGTGCGCGGCCGTGCCGTGCATGTCCGTAGCAAAGGCACTCTGATTTTGCTTGGCCAGCAGATACTCGCGTTCACTGCTGACGATGTCCGGACTGTAGACGGTGAAGAGCCGCTGCCCTTTGTGTACATACTGATACGTCGCATTCACTGAGACATCCTGAATCCAGCCAGGGAACCGCGTCTGCACATACGCGAGCCGCCGCTCATCGATGTCGACGTTGCCGGGAACACTCAAGTCGTTGTTCACGTCTTTGAGTTCCACGGTTGCTGTAGTCACACCGATCTCCTGCATGCGTTGCGGCGATAACTGCAATGGCGCGAGACTTGGTTCGCTGCTGGGCGCGCCATTCACGGGCGGGGCTGAGTGCGAGGCGGCATCTGGTCCGCGCGCAAGCACGGGGTCTTGCGAGGCCGCGGGCTGCGAGACTGCGGCGCGAAGCCGAGGCAGGAGTACATACACAAGAGCGGACGCAAGCACAATGCAGACGACTGCGGCCGCCGCCAATGCAATTTGATAAGTGCGAGTCTTCACGGTTTCACCTCGGCTGCGGGAGAATCGGTCTGGTTGAGTGGAGAGCCTGTTGCGAGTTCAAGATCGGCAAGGCGCGCATCGAAGTCGGCGACCGCCTCTACCCAGGCAAGGTCGATGTCGATGACGGTCATCTGACTGTCGAGCAGATCGAGCAACTCCGTCTTGTCGCTTTCGTATGCAATCACGCTGGATTGGAGCGTGGCTTCGGCCTGGGGACGAAGTTGGTCGTGATACATGTGCGCCAGCTTTTGCGCGGCCTCCGCCTCAACGAGCGCTTCCTGGATTTGCCCGAATGCCGCATTGCGCATCGCGGTTAGTTCGGCGTCCTGCTCGGTCGCCTGCACGGTGGCCTCGGCAATCTCCGCGTCGTGTTTGCGGCGGTTGAGCCAGGGCAGATTCATGCTGCCCTCCACCATGTAGGCGTTGCGCATGTCGGTGCCGGAGGGCATGAGCATGTAGCCCGCCGCGACCGTGAAGTCGGGCACGTAGGCTTTCTTTGCCAGCGCCTGCTCTGTGTGGCTGCGCTCGGCGGCCTGCTCGGCTGCCAGCAGATCGGGCCGTGATTGCAACGCAAGTTTGTCAAGGCTTTGCGCCTTGGGCAACGCGCTCAGAATGGCAAACTCACCAGTTACGTGGAGCGGCGTGTCAGGGTCGCGCGCAAGCAGCGTGTTGAGGCGGGCCCGCGCCAAATCGGCGTCGTGGTCGAAACGGATCATGTGTTCGGCCAGCCGTGTGAGTGCAACCTGGGCCTTCAGAATGTCCTGCTGCGGAACCTTGCCGGAGATGTACTTGATGCGCGCGGCTTCAATAGCTTGGCGCGCGATGGCGAGGTGCTGGTCGTGAATCTGTAGCTCGCCGTCGGTGCGCAACAGATCGTCGAAGGCCTTGTGCACGCGCACGCGCACATCCAGGCGGACCTGCTCCAGATTGGCCTTTGCCTCCTCTACACTCGACTGTGCCACGCTGGTGCGCAGCGCCCGCTTGCCGCGGCCGGGCAGCGTCTGGCTGATGCTGAACATGTTCTGCGCAGTGTTCAAATTCCACGGCTGCTGGAGGGGTACGCCCCATGCGCGGTACATGGCCATGGGATCGTCAAGCGCGCCGGCGCTGGGAACGTGTGCCTGCGCGATGGCAACCTTCCGTGCTGCAACCGCTATCTCTGGATTCGCGGCAAGAGCGATTCGCTCGGCTTCTTCAAGAGTCATCGCCGGACCGTTAGCCTCAGCGTGGTGGTGTTCCGCGTGCGGATCTTGCAGCAGCGCGGCCAGGTTCGTCAGCCCATCACTCGCCGCCGGCGCTTGCGCTTGAGACACAGCAGCCGTCAGAAGACAAAATACAGCAATAGAAAACTTCATGACTCCCTCCAAAGGAGATTCGTTGTGCGAGCCAGGCCGTGCATTCGCTATGCGAAAAAGGCGCATAGACACACGAAGGCTCAGCTTCAGCGTGTGAAGGAGGGAGTTTTAGATTCGGAGTGCGAAGGTGCCGCCGGGGGGAAACTTAGGCGGTGGCGCATCGAAGGCATTACCGTGCCCGGCGCCGGAAGCAGCAGGCAACTGCGCATCAATCAAATGCGGCGCCAAAGCCAAATCCTGCGCATGTTCGGGAGAGTAGGGAGGAACGGGCGCAACCGCGGGGTTCTGCCCGTGGACCCGGCAGCAGGAGCTGTCTGCGGTGATTGATGCCGATTTGCAGGCCCTGGCCATGGCACGGCAGCAGTCGTGCTGGTGTGCCGATCTTGTACCCAGCAGGCAGGCAGACGCCGGCGCCATGGCCCAGAAGACCACTACCGCCAACAACAAGACCGCGCCTTTTCTGCCCAGATTCATGGTGTACTAACCCCAAGTCTTAACTGCAAGCATCTGTCACAGGGATTTCCGTGGCAGTGATTTAAATCACATCTCTTGAAATCAATGATAGCAAACGCGCTTATAGAAGCCGAATTTGGCGTTTTACTTCAGCTCGCGGACCCAGATATTTCTGAAGCTGATGGGCTCGCTCTTGTCGCCATGCGCCTGCAGTTTGATGGGCGCGCGGTCATACTTCTTGTAGAAAGGTTTGCCGATGTACAGCGTTTGCCCCTTCAATTCGAAGTGATTCTGCACCAACACGCCGTTGAAGAAAACCGTGACATAGGCAGGCGTCTTCAGCGAGCCGTCTTCGTTGAACGTGGGCGCGGTCCACACTACGTCGTAGCTCTGCCATTCGCCCGGCTTGCGATTCGCGTTGACCAGCGGTGGGCTCTGTTTATAGATGGAGGCGCCCTGGCCGTTGACGTAGGTCGGGTTGTTGTACGAGTCCAGAACCTGCAACTCATAGCCGTCGTCGCCCGGTCCGGTGGAGGCAAGAAACACGCCGCTGTTGCCGCGCGCCTGGCCGCTGCCGGTAATGTTCTCTGGAATCTTCCACTCGATATGAAGCTGGTAATTCTTGAACGCCTGCTTGGTTTGAATATTGCCGACGCCCGGCGCCTTCTTCACCTTCATGGTGCCGTCGCTGACGATCCACTGCGCCGGCGAGTGATCCTGGGCAGAGACCCACTGGTCAAGATTCTTGCCGTCGAACAGCACAATCGCATCTGAAGGCGGCGCGGTGGTGGTTGCGCCCGGCATCACCACGGCGGGAACCGGGGACCACACTTCCGTGTCCTCAGGTTTGGGCGCGGGCTGCTGCGCGTAGAGAGGGGCGGCAACGGCAATCATGGCGGCGAAGGCAAGCAGATTCGAATTCCGGATGCGTTTCATATCCAAACACAATACACCCCCGGGCCCGGGTTATGATCCCAACACAATCGGCGCAGAATCAGTGCGGCGTCGATTCGGGAGTCTCATGCCCGAGGTTGCGTGATCTGCAGACGCCAAATTCAGCCTGCCGGCAAATTGGCCTGAGCCTCCCCTTTGAGGTGACCGATGAATTGCGCCGTTTGGGCAAAGCCTGCCAAGCCGGTTCCTGTAAAGGACTGATCCCGAGCCAGGCTTTCAAAAACACTCTCCAGTGCAGCAGGGCATATCTGCCATGGCCCTGCTGCACATTCTTTTGCCTCAGGGTGCGCGAGGCAACTCGATGCGTCTACAAAGCATCTCAGATCCAACGTTAATCGTGATGATTCCTTTCATTACCTAAGTAATAAAATAGCCTAAATTTATTCAATCCTCAGTGGTCGAAAAGGAACAGCCAAGATATACTAACCGTAGTAAACATTGCCTCACTTCTTTGACATTTGCAATATTCCATTACTTACTCGAGTAATGAAAAACGCCTTGGGAACAACCGTGTTCGCATCGGGGATCTAGTTAAAACAATATATATGTTGTCGATACCTCGTCGGACCTTCTCGATTGAGAAAGGGCACAAGCACTATGGAACGCAAAACACTACTCTGCCTTTCTTTTATAGGCATCTTGCTAGTTGCAGGCTGCAGTGGCAGCCTCAGCTCGAATTCGACACAATCGGCCACGGTTACTTTAGTGAACGCTTCCTGCAGTCCTGCCGGTATACAACCAAGCCAAACCAGCCAGTGTTCGGTGGCGGTCGCCGGTTCCGGTAGCTACAGCCCGAGCGTAACCTGGTCCGCGGTTTCAGGAAGCATATCGAGTTCCGGCCTTTACAGCGCGCCCGCGACACCTCCGGCCTCCGGGTCGGACACCATCACGGCGACCTCCATCGAGGACTCGAAAAAATCAGGAACCGCGGTTGTTGCCGTTACGGCTCCTTCGGCCAGGGTGACGGTCACCAAAGTCACGGTTGCGGCAACGCCTTCAAGCATCACGCTGGGACAGACTGCGAACTGCGCAGCCACAGTGACGGGCACCGGCGCCTACAGCTCTGCGGTTACCTGGACAGCGACCGGAGGGACGATCACTTCCTCTGGCGTGTTCACGCCGTCCGGGGCAGGTACGGCGACGTGCACCGCCAACTCCGCGCAGACCGGATATTCGAGTGTCTCCGGTTCGGCAACGATCACCGTGACGGCCGTGCCGCTCACAGTCACAAAGGTTGCCGTTACCGCGACGCCCCCCTCGATCACGACTGCGCAAACTTCAACCTGCGCTGCGACAGTGACGGGCACTGGGGCCTATAGTTCCGCTGTCACCTGGACAGCCACGGGAGGAACAATCACTTCCGCTGGCGTGTTGACGCCGGCCGGCACGGGAACGGCGACGTGCACCGCCAACTCCGCACAGGCCGGATACACGAATGTCTCCGGAACCGCGACGATTACGGTCACGGTGCCGCCTACGGTCACCGGAATCACCGTTACCGCGGCGCCCTCTTCGATCACCACGGCGCAAACATCAACCTGCGCTGCAACCGTGACGGGCACAGGGCTCTACAGCTCTTCGGTCACCTGGACAGCCACCGGCGGAGCCATCACTGCAGCCGGAGTGTTAACGCCAACGAGTACTGGCACTGCAACCTGCACTGCTCACTCCGCGCAGGCGGGAAACACGGCCGTCACAGGTTCGGCGAATATTACGGTTACGACTGCGCCTCCGGCGATCACTTCGATCTCGCTCTTGTGCAGCCCATCCTCCATTCTGGCTACGCAAACCTCCACGTGCACGCCGACGGTGACCGGCACTGGCGCCTTCGCAAACACAGTGAATTTCACGGTCAGCCCGTCGGCGAACGGAACCTTGAGCGCAACGTCGGGCGTAGCTTCGGGAACAGGCGTCACCTTTACCCCCGCGAGTTCAATCCTGGGTACGGCAACGATCACAGCGACCTCCACGCAGGACTCCACCAAATCCGCCGCAGCGACGATTGCGGTGATCTCTTCAGCGAGTACGCCAACCTGCAGCGCCATTAGTGTGGGCGACGAGGCAAGCCTGAACGGATTTGTCCCGTTCCCATCGACGACTGCCTGGAATGTGGATATATCCTCAGCCTCACTTGATCCAAATAACGCCATGATCACCTCCGCGGCCGGGTTTGCGGGACTTCATCTGCACCATGACTTTTCTTCGACAGCTGGTGGCGACTACGGCATTCCTTACACCGTGGTGGATTCGACGTCGACGCCTCTAGTGCCGATCAATGTTGTTGCCTATGCCAGCGAAAGCGACGTCGCCTACGCTCCGTACCCGGCCACCGCTCCGATTGAGGGAGGGCAGGCGGATTGCACCGGCGGACCGAGCGGCTATCTTGGCGATGCGCATGTCCTGGTGTTGGACCGCAAGACTTGCATGTTGTATGAGACCTACAACACCACTCGCTGCAATGGGAGTTGGTCTTCCGATTCGGAGACCATTTGGGACATGCAGAATTACGAGAGCCGTCCCTGGGGCTGGACCTCTGCGGATGCCGCAGGGTTGCCTATCTTTCCCGGTCTGATTCGGTATGACGAAGTTGCCGCAGGTGCGATTAACCATGCGATCCGCTTTACCATGCAGCAGACGAAAAACGACGCCAACGGTGGATATTTCGTGGCGCCGGCCACTCATGCCTCCGGGACTGTGTACGGGTCGAACAATGTGGAAGGAATGCGCATTCGGCTCCAGGCGAGCTTCGACATCTCCGGTTATTCCGCGGCCAATCAGGTAATCCTGACCGCGATGAAGAAATACGGGATGATTGTCGCGGACAATGGCGGTTACTTCTACTTTCAGGGTGTTCCCGATCCCAGATGGAACGACGACGACTTAATGAACTTGGATGCCATTGCTTCTTCGAACTTTGAAGTTGTGCAGATGACGAACCCGGCGTATCCGGGCTACGACGCCGCCACTGCTCCCACCGGCGCGACGCCAACCATCAACAGCTTCACTGCGTCCTCTTCAACGGTTTCCGCCGGGACTGCGGTGACGCTTACATGGAACACAGCCAACGATTCGTACGACTTTATCGATCTACTCGGCGGAGTGCGCGGGGGAACCGTTACCTTCACGCCGACTGCAACCGCGACGTACACGCTGAACGCAACCAATCAGTATGGACGAACGACAAAGCAGGTTACGGTGGTCGTTCAGTAGCAGCAAGTCGATGTCGTATTCTGCGCCGTGGGGTGGTTCTCTTCTGCCCCACGGCCAGTTGCGTCTATAGCAGAACCAGAGTTGGTGTATCCCGAAAGCAGTGCATCCAAGTCGACGCGACCATCAGGAAGCGGCGACCTCGCATTCACTCAAAAGGACACAGGGACTATGGTTCTGCTCTAGCGAGGTTGGCAGCAGCTGGAACTGGTCCAGCGGCTGCGGCATTCCGGCGCAATGGAGTCGGATCGCCAAGTGTAAAATCGTTGAGACATGCCGCATCAAGTCTCGTACGCCTCCCGCCGTCAATTCCTTAAATCCCTGGCTGCGGCCTCAATGGCTACGCAAAGCGGTCTGCTCCGTGCCTCTCTTGCGGCCTCAACCACGCCGTTGATTTCGGCCGGAGAAATCGCGCGAATCGACCGGGAGCGGATTCTCCACGCCGCCAACGAATATCTCTCGCAGGCTCCCGTCACGATTACTGCGTCCAGTTCGCCGCGTAGCCAGGGAGGTAAGCACGATTATTTCTCTGAAGGCGATTACTGGTGGCCGGATCCGAAGAACCCCGGTGGCCCCTATATCCGCCGCGACGGCTACTCCAATTCCGCCAACTTCAATGACCATCGTGAGGCTCTCATCCGTCTCAGCCTGCATCTGCCAGCGCTTGTGGCAGCCTGGATGATTACGCACGACAAGCGCTATGCGGAGCACGCCGCACAGCATCTGCGCGCCTGGTTCCTCGATCCGGCGACGAAGATGAATCCCTCGCTCGACTATGCGCAGGCTGTCTTCGGCATCACGCCCGGCCGCGGCACTGGCGTCATTGACACGCTGCACCTGGTTGAAGTGAGCCGCGCCGTGCCGCACCTGGAAATGACCGGCGTTTTCACTGTTGCGGAATTCGCCGGTGTGCGCGCCTGGTTCGCGCACTATCTCAATTGGATGTGCACCTCGAAGAACGGCAAAGAAGAAGAAGCCGCCAAGAATAATCATGGCGCCTGCTGGGTGGCGCAGGCCGCCGCCTTCGCGGCCCTCGTCGGCAACAGGGAAGTAACGGCGCTTTGCCGTGACCGCTTCCGTAACAATCTTATGCCGGATCAGTTAGCGCCCAATGGCAGTTTCCCGCTTGAACTGGCCCGCACCAAACCTTACAGCTACTCGCTCTTCGATCTCGACGTACTGGCAATCATCTGCCAGATTGTCTCAGCTCCTGGCGATTCTTCAGACAATCTCTGGCAATATTCGCTGCTTGGTGGCGCCCGCTACAAGAAGGCCGTCGATTTCATGTTTCCCTTCATTCAGGACAAGAGCAAGTGGCCCTA
>CAYQOQ010000172.1:0-8910 GCA_964419175.1 uncultured Occallatibacter sp.
AAATCATCGGAAGTCGCGCCGTCGCTACAAAATCACGCACCTGCGCAGAGGTTCCTTAGCCCGTTCTTCGGCGAGTTTTCTCTGGATAAGGGCCGGATCGGGATTGTTGGTCTTGTTGGTGGAAAAGACCGAACTGAAGAGCTGATTGAGGAGACCGCCGAACATCTGGACCGCAAACGCTTGCGAGGGGTCGAGGCTCGGCGCAGAAGGCGTGTAGGAAGGGGAATCGAACCCTGAGCAGTAGGAGTCATTTTGCTCGGCCAAAGGGCGAGAACTCCTATATGCATCGCATTGAGGGTGGGTAGAGAAACTCCCATTCCCTATTCCAGGCGCGAATACACCATGAGATCCGGGCATGTTCGCAAGGCCACCTTTGTAGTAGAGTTTCCAGTCGGCACGGGCGGCCTCGGGCGCAATGACCGCGAGCGTCAGAATGATGATCCCGATAATCTTGATTCGGCCTATTCTTCCCACCATTTCTTCATCTCCTGCAAGTTAGCTTTCGTAGGTTCCGCGGGGGTTCCGTCCGGCAAGAGATACGATTGCTGACCGGCTCCCACAAGAACGGTTTTGGCGCCCTTGATGTCACTGAAGGCGACGGTTCCATCGATGACGACAACTGCGGTGGGCTTGCCGGGCACCTCGCGCAGCACGAACTCGGTGCCCCGGACTGACATAGTGGCTTCGTGAGTGCGAATCTCAAATTTCCGCTGTACAGAGCAGCGAATCTCGCCAGAAAGAGCCTCATAGCCCCCCTCGATAAGAACCAGGGCTGATCCGGAATTCAGGCTGAGCAGTCCTCCCTCTTCCAGGAGAATGTCGGCACGGCCGTCCAGACCGGTGCGCAACGTATCGCCCGGTCCCAGAACCGGCGGCGTATCGTCTGTGACAGGGCGCGCCGCTCCGCCGCCGGCGAGTTGAATTTCCACGGCTCCTTCCACGAGAGGCATGAACCCGGCAACTCTCGTCGAGGAGCTTTTCTCCTGGGGCATCCTCTCCACCCATGAGATGGCTTTCAAGGCGCGCTGTTCGCGAAGACGATTCTTGCGCAGACTCTCTTCTGCGGTGGCCACGGCCCGCTGTGCGGCGGCAATTGCTGTGGCGTTATGGGCATTCCGGGATCTATCCAAGAGCGCACGGCAATCGTACAGTGTGTTCTGGTTAAAGAATTGTGCCTTTCGCGCGTCGGCCACCTGAGCATGCAGCCAGTTATAGACCATGGTCCAAAACGGCGGCAGAGGAGACAAATCGCTCCTGCCCGATTGTGCGAGTGCTGTAGTGGGGAGGATCAGCGCCAGAAAAAACACTGCTACTTGCAAGCCACGATGCTGCTGCTTGCATTGATGACTCGATGGGACATGGGAAGAAGCGTTATCCACCTCGCAACCTCCTTACAGTGCGCAGTGAGATAACTCTGGAGACGGCGCGGCCACAGGCTTGCGGAGACGCCAGAAGAGCAGCCAACCAATTATACACTTGAATATTCCGAAGTGGCTTCCATTTTGTCTCTTTACTCCGCACCAAAGTACCCACCGGTTGCCTCCTCTAGGAATCTATTTTGCAACCGTTTTCGGGGCGACAGGCCGGAGCGTGCCCGGCAGGGCCGCCTCCGGGGCCAAAAAACGTGATTTGTCCCTTTTCGAAGCGATCTCCCGGGCGCTTCTTCCCGCCAACTCCTCTCGGCCGTCCAGATTGATTCACCCGGCAGGAACGTCCGCGCGGCAGGCAGCGGCAACGCCTAAGAGTACAAATTGCGGTCGAGTGACGGTCAAACCTGAAGTTGTGGCTCAGTTGTTGCCAACAGCCCGACGCACTCATTGAGATCGTGTCGGGCCTTCGGGCAAGGATTTAATACAGAAAAACGCTCCAGGGGCTAGGAACCTGGATTGTTGCCGGGCTCGGCTGCGATCCGGACACAATCCTTGTGCGACGGCGCAACTGGGAACGACTTCAGGTAAGCCCCCGGTGCAAACCCAGAGGCTCGGCCCGCAGGATATCCCTATAAATCCATTATTATCAAGGCGGTTCTGTATTTTAATCGATTGTCGGCGTGTGACTGTGGTCGATTCTGTAGCTGTCAGATCCTCAAGGTTCAACGCAGTTCAACATCTGGAGGAAGTACCCGGGATTGAAAACACAAGACTTACCACAAGGAGTTCAGGTAGAGAACCTGGTCCCGAACCAGTTTCAACGACTTGTTGAAACGTATTGAAATCGATAGAAAATAACTACTTTTGATTGAATGCGTTGCGGCCACGTTGTTGAGAGCTGTGGTTCTGAATGGTTCCGGAGTGCTTTGACCGCTACAATTTCGACTACAGCTCCAGGGAATACCCCCAATGAAAAACGGGGCAATAAATGCACTCGGTTAATCGAGTAGTCTCCTACCATCGGCGGAATTCTTGCTGCGTCAGTCATCGCGTCGTCGATTATTCACGTCATAATTCTTATCGGCGGGCGTGTCCCATTCACCCCATTCGCTGACACCTCAGGAAGATGCTGAGTTTGGCAAGTAATCTTGGCCCACTTGTGGCAGTTAACTCTGGCCCATCTATGGCAGCTCGCTGGACAAGGTAAAGGGATGGAGATGCGCTGTGCTCCGGGCTGGATCTTGGGGAATCCCGTGTCATCCACAATCCGGGCTGCAAGTGCATGCTTCCGCGTCATGGCTGGCAGCGCCTGGCTGCGAACCTGTCTCAGAAGCACGTCAGCGCCCAAGGTTCAAAGCCAACAAGCGTTCGAGGAGGATCAGATCGGTCGGCCTTATCAGCCAACTAGTCACGGTCGGCATGGGGAAGGGTGGCTGTGCTGCAATCCCAACCCAGACAGCAAGCCAGAATCCCCACTGCGCGCCGATAGGTTACGGAAGATGCGTTGCCCTCTGGCTCCGGCGAAAGCGAGCTAAGGCGCGGCGGCAGTGCGGGATGGCGCGTGTGTTTCGACGCCTCACAGTGGCGCGGCTCCAAGGAGCACCAGTTCTTGACCCGAAAGTATCATTGACCGTTTGAGAACATTACTCTAGTTTACTTATGCGCAATTGTATTGGTTACCACTGCTCTCGGTACGATGCGCAGGAACCGGCCGGGCTTGGCTGACTGTATCGTATGGCCGCCATTTTCCGGTCTGAGGAGGACCAATGATTCTCACTCTTCTTTCATTTTCTGCAATTGCAGGTGTGGCCGTTTATCTTGGGCGTTGGAGAGCCGGGATGCGCCGCCGGAAGGCACATGCGTGGGATACGCTTGTGGCTCAGCTGCGACCGAACTGGACTGCCCGCGAATTGAGTGATCAGTCCTTCTGGAATGCAAATCAGAACGCCACACCGGAAGAAAAGTGGCAGCGCATTCAAGGCGCACAGGGCCTGTGGGCGATGTATGAGAATGCCCGCGTGATGATGGAGATGGCCGACTATGCAGCCCTCAACAGCGACTCGGTGGACAGCGAACTTCTTGCCGCCCTGCGCAGCGACGCCATGCAGGTCCGTTTGTCTGTTCTGAAGGCGCTTGCGAAGTACGCATGCAACCAGGTGAACGAAAGCACCTGCCTGAATGTGTCCCACGCGGCGGCGATGTACGTTGAAATGGCGACCCGAACGACGCAGCTGCTGCAACTGAGTGGCGGAGAAATGGCTCACACCTTCGCTGCCGCGAGGTAGTCAGGCGTTATCTTCCGCGAAGAAGGTCCCGGCTAGCGCGGCTTCGATTCATGTGTCGCCATTTGAAGATCGTGCGAGGTGGCATTTTCTTGAGAAAAATGCCACTTAGTATCGCGGTTTCTGTCAAGAGCAGAATCGAAACCGCTGAAAGGCCGGGGTTCCTTCGAGCCTCAATGCAGGTCGGGCCGCGGCAGTCGCCGGGCGGCATCGACGAAGATGGGTAGCTCATTCTTTGCGATCCGGAGGGCGGCTTGCTGCCCGGCCTCTTCCCAAGTAACCGGGAAAACTAATCTTGGCTGCTCCTTCCAGGGCCGGCGCGCTCATGGTTCAAGGCGAGGAAGCGCTCCACGAGTTCCGCGTCGGCCGGCGCGGTGGGCCGACCGCAGGCTGCAAACACCGCTGCGTCTAGCCTTCGCCATTCATGCGCGACGTCAACGTCGAACCAAACGCAGAAGCGGTCGTGAGGAGCATCCTGAGCCTGGGACGGAATCTCGGTTTCGACTGCGTTGCCGAAGGAGTGGAAACGCCTCAGCAACTTGACTTCTTGCGAGGACAAATATGCGACGAAGTGCAGGGATTCCTATACAGCCCCGCGCTGCCGGAGGCCGACTGCAGCGCACTGCTACGTTCAGGTGGTCATTCTCCGGTCGAAAATTCTATAACACTTTGCGGATGACGGTTTTCAGTTTCAACCCAGACCTGCCCGATCTTTTGGACATTGACTGAACCGCTGGCTAAAAACACATGGACTGACCCCATAAAACGAGAGACTTTCATTCGCGACGCTTCGGTCATCGCTCCAGTGCAGTGATTTACATCACAACTCCCGTGCAACTAACGTGGAGTTACATTTTCTCGACGATTGAACTTCAATCAAATAGGCATCCCTCTGTTAATCGAAACCGCTCCATGAACGACAGATGACTCGAGGCGACAGCGAGACCGAACCCCGGGGCCCATTTTGAATTTTGGTCTGAACATGAAACCGCCGTCGAAGTTGTCGCAACCATCCCCGTCAAGCACAGGCAAACGCACGCTTCAAACGGCTGCGATCACCGGTTGCCTGATGTGCGTTTTCGAACTCATAAAGATGGCCTTTTCCCCGCATATAGGGATCTGGGTTTCTCATTCGATAACTATTCTCTTCGTCACGGTCATGGCCGCCATCTCCAGCTTTGCCGTTCTGAAATGGAATGAACTGCTACGCCTTGAGAAGGCGTCGAGCGAGGATCGGTACAAATTACTGTTTGAGAGAAGCCTGGCAGGCGCTTACAGGACGTCTTTTGACGGCAGTATTCTTGATTGCAATGTGTCCTTCTGCCTCATGTTCGGGTACACGACGCGTGAGGAAGTAATCGGTCATTCGGTTCGAATTGGCTACCTGAATCCCGCGGACCGAACCCAATTCCTCGACAAGTTGCGGACTGAAAAAATCGTCACCAACTTCGAACAATGTTTCAGAGGAAAAGATGGCCGGATCGTTACGGTTCTTAACAGTGCAACACTGCTGACGCGCGACGACGGATCTGGTGGGATGATCAGGGGCACCCTGACCGACATCACGGACCTCAGAAACGCCGAACAACAAAACCGTCGTCTGGCAGCCATTGTCCGCGGTTCGGACGACGCGATCCTTTCGTTGACGATTGAGGGTGTGATCGAAACCTGGAACCGCGGAGCGGAGCAAATCTACGGATACACCGCCGAAGAAGCGATCGGGAAGTCAATCAAAATCTTAGCTCCAGGCGACCGCTCGAACGAGACTCTGCAAATGCTTGAGGAGGTTGCTCGCGGCGATGAAGTCTCGCAGTTGGAAACGATCCGCGTTACAAAGGATGGCCGGAAAATTACTGTAGCTCTCTCCATCTCACCACTTGCCGATGCGGCAGGAGTCGTAATAGGGGCCTCCACCATCGCACGGGATATCACTGATAAGAAACGCATTGAAGAAACATTGCGCAAATCGGAAGAGCAGTATCGACTCCTGTTTAACACCAATCCGATTCCAATGTGGGTTTTCGACCGCGCCACACTCCGCTTCCTTGCAGTCAATCAAGCTGCCATCCGGCAGTACGGCTTCTCTGAGCAGGAATTCCTTGCGATGACGATCGCAGATATCCGCCCTGAGGAAGACGTGCCGGACCTGTTAGATCACGTAGGAATGCACACTCAGGGACTGCAGGAATCGGAAGCTTGGAGGCACCGCAAGAAAGACGGAACGATCATTGATGTCGAGATTGCCTGCCATGACTTGGACTTTCAAGGGTCCGATGCAATGCTCGTAGCTGCATACGACGTCACTGATCGAAAGCGATCCAGAGAGTTGCTTCAGGAAAGCGAGAACAAATACCGGGCATTGTTTGAGGATTCTGCGGAAGCGTATTGGCTCATGGACGAGAATCGCTTCCTGGACTGCAACGCGGCAGCACTCGAAATGTTTGGGTTCTCTGACAAGACAGAATTCAATGACCCGGCCGGTATATCTCCTCCCTGCCAGGCCGACGGCACGCCCTCCCGTCTTGCGGCTGAACAACGGATTGCCGCCTCGCTTCAAAAGGGAAAGGAAACATTCGAATGGTTGCACCGACGCAAAAATGATGAAGTCTTTCCTGCCGAAGTTTGCCTGACGGCTTTAACACTTGGTGAGCGGCCGCTGATATTCGCAACGGTCCGTGACATCACCGAGCGCAAGCAGGTTCATGAGGCGCTTCTATTAAAGACAGCGCTGCTTGAGGCACAACTGGAGACGACGATTGATGGCATCCTCGCCGTAGACGAATCGGACCAGATCCTTCTTGCGAATGAGCAGTTCCGACACTATTTTGATTTACCGGAGAAAATGCTGGGGGCAGGGGACGATGGTCTCGTCCTCGAATACGTTAGAGATCGAGTCGAGCATTCAGAAGAATTTATCAAAAGAGTGAAATACCTCTATGCTCATCCGGACGAAAAGAGTCAAGACGAATTCCGGCTCAAGAATGGCAAGACTCTCGACCGTTACTCCGCGCCTCTTGTTGACTCAAACGGTCAACATCGGGGTAGAATCTGGTACTTCCACGATATAACGGACCGCAAGGCCGCTGAAGAGCGGATTCAGTTCCTCGCGTTCTTTGATGCCCTAACGGAGTTGCCTAATCGCACTCTTCTTCACGATAGACTCTCAAAGGCACTAGCCGCAGCACGGCGAAGAAACGAGCAAGTGGCAATGCTCTTCCTGGATATCGACCATTTCAAACTGGTCAACGATTCTTTAGGTCACACAGTAGGCGACCACCTTTTGAAAGAATTTGCAGCGCGGCTCAAGGGGTGCACAAGAGAACAGGATACCGTCGCCAGGGTGGGTGGAGATGAATTCGTCGTTGCTCTGTGCGGTATCAAGAGTCAGGCCGAAATCGTTGCTGCGGCAAAGCGAGTACTGGATGCGACTGCGGGACGGTTCATGGTCGATGGGAACTCCTTGAGCGCGAGTTGCAGCGTTGGCATCAGCATATTCCCTGAGCACGGCAAAGACTGCGAGTCCCTGATCCAATATGCCGATCAGGCAATGTATTGGGCAAAAGAGAAAGGCCGGAACAACTACCAGTTCTTCAAAGAAGAGATGAACGCACATGTTGTTCAGCAACTGACGCTGGAAAATGACTTGCGGATGGCGATCGAGCGCAAGGAATTCCTCCTCGTTTATCAACCACAGGTGAATACTGTCAGTGGTAAAATCGTCGGACTGGAGGCATTGATTCGCTGGAAGCATCCCAAGTTGGGTTTTGTACCCCCAGATAGGTTCATCCCGGCATCAGAGAAGAATGGCCTGATACTTCCCATCGGCGAATGGGTACTCAAGACGGCCTGTTCGCAGGCTCGGAGCTGGCTAGAAGCTGGATTTCAAACCGTTCCCGTGTCAGTCAACGTGTCTGCGGTCCAATTCCGCCAGGAAGGCTTCTGCCAACTGATTAAAGGCGTCCTTGATGAGACTGGCCTCCCGCCTCAATACCTCGAATTGGAGCTTACAGAAAGCCTTCTGATGTCCAACGAGGATTTGATGTTTCCGGTTCTGCAAGAATTGAAGGAGATCGGATTGAATCTCGTCATCGACGACTTTGGAACCGGCTACTCGAGCCTCAGCTACTTGAAGCAGTTTCCGGTCAACAAGCTGAAGATCGATCGCTCATTCATTCGAGATCTTTCCATTGACCCCGACGACGCAGCCATCACGTCTGCAATCATCAGCATGGCGAAGGGTCTGGGCCTAAAGGTGATCGCCGAAGGGGTGGAGACAAATGAGCAGATGGCATTCCTCCGCGACCACCTATGCGACGAAATTCAGGGCTATTTCTTCAGTAAGCCCATCACAGCCAGCGAGATCGCCGAAAAGTGGCTCAGCTCTCGATCTCAACAAGACATGACCCAAAATCGAAAAACTGTACTAGTGGGAAGTTGAGAAATTCAAGGCTGTCGTGATTCTCTAAAGGCGGAGAGAAGAGCCTGGCGATGGCGAAGAAGGGTTATAGCGAAGAGGAGAACTGAGTTGCAGAAACTTACGAACTCATCTAGCTTCTCCACCATTCAAAACAGAGTCAAATTCATCTGGATGTTTGGACTCTGTTTAAGCAACGTGTCAATTCGTTGCACGAGAAGAGCAGGTCTATGAAATCAACATTGATGGTTTTAACGTTGGAATTCCTCGTGTTCGATCTAGCCTCAAAGCCGGCCGCTGCGGCCACTCTCACCACTTCATTCGGTGTAACTGTGACGGTTGAAGCCACCTGCCAGACCTCTGCGTCTTCCGTAGCACACAGTAACTACAGCGGCACAGCGGCGAGTGCATCGTTCACTATTTCAGTGAACTGCACAGACTCCACGCCATATAGTGTCGGCCTAAGTGCGGGAGTGGCCCCAGGAGCGACCGTCGCCTCCAGGAAGATGACCGCTTCCGACTCGGCCTTGCTCAGCTATGTGCGTATATCAAACACCGAGGGAATCGTGAACTGGCGCAACTCGGTTGGCACTGATCCGGTGGCCGGTACCGGCACCGGAATTGCCCATTCTCTCACCGTCAATGGCCAGATTCCGTCGGGGCAATCCACGCAGGCAGGTAGTTTTATCGATACGATTACCGCAACGCTCACTTATTGATCCCCCATCGCTATATAGATGATGGAAGTTGCTGCGTTCGATCTGGGAGAGCTGCGGTCAAGCGTAAGCATCTGACCAACGCACCTGTAAACAGCGTGCGATATGTGATGGACTCTTCTTATGGC
>CAYQOQ010000173.1:0-8880 GCA_964419175.1 uncultured Occallatibacter sp.
CCCAAAAACTCCTCGAAACCTGTGCGCTGCTGGTAGGGTGACTGCCGTTTTTAGGTTGATTCACGCGAAAAAGGTTCAGGCGAACCATTGGCGGCCCGCTCATCGCTCAGCTTGCTGCTCGAAGGATAATTGCAATACTCCACCCAGTCGCGCAACTCCGCGGGCGACCCGGACCCTACACATCCGTCCAAATACGGTTCTGCGCCGATCAGCCGGCAAAGCTCGATAAACTCATGCGTGCCGAAGCTGTTGTCTTCAACGTAGTTTCCCCAGTCGAGATTCAGGCGCTTGGGCCGCTGTTTATATGCTCCAATTCCATCGCGCCAGTGATAGTCGTCCGCAAAGCATCCGCCCGGCGAGCGCAGCACCGGCACACCCAGCGTTTGCAGATACTTGATGGCGCTTTTGCGATAGCCAAGCAGATTCGGGATGCACGAATCCGAGCCCACCCACAATCCGCAGTAGACGCACGATCCAGGTGCTCGGCGAACTGTCCATGAAGAAACGGGCTCACGCGGCCTTGCTCATGATCCGCGCGAACAAGAAAGCGCTGCTCGCTCTCCGTGCCTCCCCACACGTGACGCGGCAACGCAATCGCTGCCGCACTTGTCGCTGCCAGAAAGCGCCGCCGCATCATCGTATGCCTTATCGTCTCTCCCTTACGCTTTTCGCCTTTGCTGCCAGTAGACCGAATACCGCTCGTCCAACACACGACTCAGCGGCCGCAGTTCCATCTTCCGCGATTGTCTAACCGTGCTGAAGGTCAGATCTCCATCGTCATTCTTCTTAACCCAGAAGCCTGCCTTATCCACTTCGAACTTCGGCATAGGCAGAGCCGCCAAGCGCCCCATGTCGGGGCCCTGATTGTTGTCGATCATGTCCTGGCTCAGGCCATCGCGGCCCATCCGTGCGGCCAGCACCAGCGGCCCATAGGCAACCGCAGCCAGCTCCGAACTGCCCGGAACCGGCTCCTGGCGCAGTTTCATCGGCAGGCTCACTTCCAGCCGATCGCCGTTCTTCCATGTACGGTCAAGCATCAGGTAGCCGTCGCTTTGCTTCGATACTTTCTCCGGACGCCCGTTCACGCTGACCGATGTGCTCTCGGCCCAGTGTGGCGCGCGGACGCGAAGCGCAAACGCAACCGAACGTTCCGCATAAACGGTGATCGATGTGCGCTCTTCGTCGGGGAACGCGGTCTGTTGTACCAGCTTGATTCCCTTCTCTGGCCAGCTCAGTTCCGAGGCCACAAACTGGTTGACGTAGACGCTGTTCTCATCATGGAAGTAGAGCGTGTCGACCAGCTTTGCGTACTCCTCAAAACCAGTGCCCGTGCAGCACCAGTTCGAATCGAATTGGCTACCAAAGGTCTTCCATCCGCCGGGAATCGTCGGCACGTAGTACATCAACATGCCATCGTTGTTCTGCGTTCCGGCTCGTACATTCCAGAGAATCTGCTCATAGTAGTCCATCAGCCGCGCATCTGGCTTCCAACCGAAGAGGTGCCGCGTCAGCTTCAGCATGTTGTAGCTGCAGCAGCACTCCTGCCCACCCGCGGACAGATGGGTCCCCGCGGTATCCGGCCCGCTCCAGCCCTCGTCGAGATTCGAGGTTCCGCCCGGCGCATAGCTGTGATGATCGACCACCGTCTGCCAGAAGAACTCCGCGATTCCCTTGTAGCGTTCGTCGCCGGTCAGCTCATAGCCGCGCGCTGCGCCGATCACTTTGGGGATATTGGTGTTGGAATGCAATCCAGCCAACTTGTCTTCGTGCGCGGCCAGCGGATCAAAGAACCGTTTGTGTTCGAAGCGGTAGCCCGCGTCCAGATATTTTTTCTCGCCGGTCAAGGCGTAGAGATTGAACATGACCTCGTTCATGCCGCCATGCTCGACCATGAATATGTGCGCCAGTTCGTCGTCGCTCAACGGCGCAATCCAGCGAATGGCCCAGGCTGCCATACGCTCCACCGTGTCAAAAGCCGTTTGGCTCCCGCAATGCACATACATATCCAGCAGGCCTGCCATGATCTTGTGGTAGGTGTAAAAGGGCGCCCAAATATGTTCGTGTTTCTTCAGCTTGTCATAAAAGTTTTCCGGATAAGCACCTAAATAGCCATTCGGAAATTGACACTCGGCCAGCGCCGCTACCAGTGCCTCCGCCTTCAGCCGCAGCGACTCGTCACCGGTCGAGGCATACATCAGCGCGCATCCCGACAGATAGTGCCCGCCCGCCAGGTGACCACGCAATTCGCAATCGGGAGCCTCCCAACCACCAAGCGGCTGGACCGTTGAACTCTTTGCTGCCGTGAGGCGAAAGCTGTGCACCAGGCGGTCGTTGGGCAACATGTAGAGGTAAACGCGGTTGCGCTCCTGCATGTCTTTGAGCAGCCCAGGCCGGAGCCGCACCTGTGTCATCGGGAACGGACGCGCCTTCCATCCCACCTTCTCGTAGCCGGTGTGGTTATTTGAACGCGGCACATCGAGAACAGCGTCTTGCCCCAGCGCCCAGACTCCGCGCGGCGCCAAAATTCCGCCACCAGCGATCACTGCCGCGGATTGCAGAAAACCTCTTCGTGTTCCATTCAGTCCACTCATCGCTTCTCCTTATTTCTCTGTGTCGGAACGCGAGCCAAGCCGCACGTTCACACTGGTTGTCTCCAGAGGAACCACGTAAGCGCCCCGCTCCATCGTCAATTTTTCCATCGGTGCAATTTTGCCCACGCCATCTATGTGAGTTGGTTGCTCAATGCGCAAAAGCGCGGCAGCAGTATTGGCATCCGCTGGCGCCAGCCGCACCTCCACCTCTCCCGTGATCTGATCCAGCACCACTCGTTCAAACTGTCCGCTATCGAGCGTGAGCCACAAACCGAGAGGAGCGAGGTAGACCCGCTGCCGAAAACTATCAAGCGGCTCCACGCTCACAATATTGCCCTTCGCCGCGAGATTTCCGCCGAAGACCAGCCAACCAAATTCCGGGTCTTTCACCGCGTACACCCCCGTCGTCCAGGCATGGCCAAAGAAGTTTGGCCCGTAGTCCCCTGTATACGGATCGAAGATCATCTTGTCCGGGTAGCTGTGAAAGGCTGCGGACCCAAACCCTTCCCGGTCGATCCCGCAGACGGCGCCCATCGTTCCACCGTAGCCAACCCGCAGCAGATACAAGTCCTTGGGGTCGCGCCTGTAGGCGTCAAGCACGGGAATCGCGTTGATCCCCGAGCCGTAGTGGTGCAGTTGCCGCTCAATCCGCGGATACTTTCCTCCATACAGAAAATCCCAGTAGCGTCGCGCACTCCCGTTGTAACCCCAACTGGGAATCGCTGGCATGTAGCCGGTGATGGCGTCCAGGGTAACCTGCGCCTTCTCGTCCATGCCGAAACGCCGCGTCCACGCATACACTTCTTCCTGACCCGTCGAATCCCACGGCATCTCGCTTCCAAATGGAAAGGCCGCTTTCTGCCACACATCGGCCCGCGCGCGCATTGCAGCCTGCAGCCCATCGGCTTCCGCGGTCATCCCTTCGCGCCGGAGATCGTCGAGCACAGCCACAAAGATGTCGCCTTCCATCTGGCCGAACCGGGACTGATCCGGCGCCAGGCGCATCATGGCCATCGTGGTCTCATAGGCCTGCGTCAGATACCAATGCCAATCGCGGTGCGTCACCAGTCCCCGATGATCGCGCGCCAGCCGGTAGAGCGCCCAGTAAGCCGCCACTACGTGCGGATAGTTGAAGGAACGCCCAACATCCTCACTGGCCTCTTGATTCCAACTCTCCCAGGTCGACCAGTTCATATCCTTGCGATAGTATCCGCCGGGCAGCTTGTCCGGCTGGTAATAGAACAGGCTCTTGCGCACGCCGAATTTCTTCGGCCCGTCTTTGGATTGAAGGCCTCCCCACAAGACATCGTCCACGAACTCTTCCAGTTTCTCCACCTGCTGCTTCTCTGGCCGGCCATACTCCTTCATCGCCGCGGCCAGCCACGAGCCCGCCCCCGCCTCATCACTCAATCCGGCGATCCAGACGCGGCTGTCCTGGGTCACAATCGCGTTCGCATCACGGTCGTAACTCATCACCGACGGGCTGCGATGGAATGGATCGTCCTTTGCATCGAACCATTGCTTGCTGAAGAGAAATCTGCCCATGTCGTCAACGGCCTCAGCCTCCGGCTTCATCACCCGGTACTGCACCGTCTGCACCAACCCATCCTGGTACAAGATCGTCAGCCGCACGCGGCCCCACTGCTTGCCGCGCAAGGCGAAGCGCTGCCAGCCGTGTTCTGTTGTTCCGGCGCCTTGCACATCGATGGCTCCCGCAGGTTCCACATCGATCTTTTTCACCGGCTCCGCGTACTGCAATAACAAGCTGGCCTCGATGTCCTGGGGCAGAATATAGCCGGGGATGCCGACGGCCACGGGCCTCCGGTTCTCAGCAAGCGTTTTCTCGATCGTGCGAATCGAATCCGCCACCAGGAACCGGAGCCCCACCGTGCGTTCCTGTCCCGGTTCCAGCACGATGCTCGTCGCAGGATTCCATGGCTCCGCCTGCTTCCACTCATTCTGTTGATACGCCGCCGAGGCCGCCATCCACTCATAGAAGCCTTCGAAGGTCATGTTCCGCGGCGTCAAATCCTCAAACAGCGCGGCCTGCGGTTCTCCATGCAGACGCGGACCGCCGTGCGGTCCAGCAATCGGCGCGTAGGCCTCGAACGGAGTCTTCCCTTCGGGAACCACAAGCAGCGCCGGCCCGTGCCCATTCAGCCGCGTGACCTGCACGTAGCCTCCGTCCAGCGCAATCGACGGATCGGAGAAGCTGCACACCTTGTGCGCCTCTTCCAGGCTCTTGCCGCTCATTACATTGTCGAAGATCAGCGGAATGCCCAACGCTCCGATTTCGATCGCGTGACTGCCGGCGTTCCGCAGCGTAAAACGCAACGACAGCTTGCCGTCGACCACCGCCCAGCTCCGCGTCGCCTCAAGCGGAAAATCGCTCGGCAGGGTCGGCCGCAGATCGTCCCGTTCCAGTTCGCCGGGCCTGGCAGCCAGCGACCTCACCGGGCGCCGTTCGAGCGCGGTCGAATAGCCCCGCCACTCTTGGCTGCCCGCCTCCCGCAAACGCAAATTCAGATCGCCGAGATGATAGTATCCGTTGGTTGAGCGCGCAGCCAGCAACTCCGCCGGGGCAAAGTCGAAACCGTCTCCCCCCAGGGGTTCCAGCCCTGCAACCGTTCCAGAAGACCGTACCAACCGCAGCGTCAACTCCGGGGTTTTGTACCGCACCAGTCCCTGGTCCAGCATCGGACCCAGCTTCGACTCTCGCCCCGCCGGATATCCCTGGCCGCAAGCCAGCGCAGCGCCCGCAAGCAGCCACCCCGCCGCTGCCAGCCGCCCGGCCTTTTTGAGGAACGCCACGTCAACACCTCCCGCTGGCAGTTTGGTGCGGAGAATTTGCGAAATTAGCCGCTCACAAAAAAACCGCACCTTATCAGCACCGATTGTATCCAAACTTGTATACTTTGCAACAGAGTATATCGTAGGAGAGAGAATATTTTTCCAGGGGCTGGAACCTTCACATACCACCGCGTTGAGTCTTCTCTCCTGTAGGCATCGGAATTCTTCTGCAACTGACTGTTCAAACCAGCACGAGCAAACATTCATGGTAAATGCGCAATTGCCTCTTCGTTTGGAAGTGATCGACTCGCACACCGCGGGGGAACCTACTCGTTGCGTTTTGTCGGGCGGACCGCACCTTGGCACTGGACCGCTCACTGAACGACTGGAACGCCTGCGCCGCGACCACGACCTCTATCGGCGCGCCATCCTTTGCGAGCCGCGCGGCTCCGACGTTCTGGTCGGCGCTTTTCTCCTTGAACCGGTCGATTCGGCTTGTGCGGCGGGAGTGATCTTCTTCAACAACGCCGGATACCTGGGGATGTGCGGCCACGGCATCATCGGAGTCACTGCAACGCTGGCTTATCGTGGCGCCATAGAACCGGGCGAGCATCTCATCGAGACCCCGGTTGGCGCTGTCAAGGTCAATTTGAAGTCAGACAATCAAGTTTCCTGCCGGAACATTCCCGCCTATCGCTATCGAGCCGGAGTCACGGTGCAAGTGCCAGGGTATGGCGCGGTCACCGGCGATGTGGCGTGGGGTGGCAACTGGTTTTTCCTGGTTCGACAACACAGCTTCCCCGCCGCGAACAGCCTGAAGGCCAGCCAGGTGGATCAGCTCACCGCGTTCACCGTGGAGATTCGCCGGGCGATGACAGCCGCAGGCATCTCCGGAGCCGACGGGGCCGAGATCGACCACATTGAATTGTTCGGCGCCGCCCACAACCCAGCCAACCAGAGCCGAAACTTCGTCCTCTGCCCAGGCAATGCCTATGACCGCTCTCCGTGCGGCACCGGAACCAGCGCCAAAATGGCCTGCCTCGCTGCCAACGGTCTGCTCAAGCCTGGGCAACCATGGAAACAGGAAGGCATTCTAGACACGGTTTTCGAGGGGAGCTACGAGATTGAACCCGGACAGAGCGGCCAGAACAGAATCATCCCCACCATTACCGGCTCGGCACATATTACTTCCGAGTGCACCCTGATCTTCAGCCCCGCCGATCCCTTCCGGCTGGGAGTGCCGGAATGAAAACCGCGCAGTCCTACGATGTTGTGGTAGCCGGAGGCGGCATTGTGGGCGCAGCCTGCGCACTGGCCTGTACTCAAGCAGGACTTAGCGTGGCCTTGGTTGAGCGCGATGTGTTCGGCGGCGGCGCCACCGCTGCTGGCATGGGCCACATCGTCGTCCTGGACGACTCGGAGGCGCAGTTCTCCCTCACCCGCCGCTCCCAGCGGTTGTGGCAGATGCTCAGTACGGCCTTGCCATCCGGCGCCGAGTACGAAGCTCCTGGAACTCTCTGGGTGGCCGCCGATGACGATGAAATGGCCGAGGCCGCACGCAAGCACGTCTATCTCCGTGATCGCGAGGTCCCTAGCCGCCTGATTTCCAGCGGAGAACTCGCGGCAATGGAGCCAAATCTGCGCCCTGGTCTGGCAGGCGCATTGCTCGTGATAGAAGATGCGGTCGTCTATCCCCCAGCCGTCGCGCTTCATCTTGCTCTCAGGGCAAAGTCACTGGGCGCGACGCTGCTCACAGGCCATGGCGTTACTCATTTAGCCGATGGCGAAGCGCGTCTCGACGACGGAACCACGCTGCTGGCGCCGAAGCTCGTCAACGCTACCGGCGCCGACGCGCCCTTCTGCCCCCCCTGCCTACCGCTGAAGAAGCGCAAAGGGCACTTGGTCATTACCGACCGCTACCCAGGTTTCCTTCACCATCAACTGGTCGAACTCGGCTATCTCAAGAGCGCTCACTCGCTAACTCCCGATTCGGTGGCCTTCAACGTTCAGCCGCGGCGCACGGGACAAGTCCTCATTGGCTCTTCGCGCCAATATGGCAATGAAGACCCGGCCGTCGATCAGTCGCTGCTCACCGCCATGCTCCAGCGCGCAACCCTCTACATGCCTTCCATCGGCGCGCTCAACGTGCTTCGCGTCTGGACCGGCTTCCGCGCCGCCACGCCAGACAAACTGCCGCTCATCGGACCGGCGCCCGGCGATCCAACGCTCTGGCTGGCCACTGGCCACGAAGGCCTCGGCATCACCACGGCTCTGGCCACTGCGGAGTTGCTCGCCGCCGCCTTCACAGGCAGCGCTCCGGCCATTGCGCCGGAACCCTATTGGCCCGCACGTTTTGTCACGACTCAACATTCATCCGTCTCGCACTCAGAATTCCCCCTCTAAGGAGAAGCTATGAACTGGACCGGCGTAATGCCCGCCATGACCACCGCCTTCGACAAGGATTACAACGTCGATCACTCTTTTGTCGCCCGGCACGCCCAATGGCTCGTCGAGAATGGCTGCACCGGCATAGTCTGCCTGGGATCGCTCGGCGAAGCACCCACGCTGAGATTCAACGAGAAGATCGAGATTCTCAAAACCGTCGTCACCGCTCTCGGTGGTAAGGCCCCCACGGTTGCGGCCGTCTCCGCGCTCTCCACCGCAGAAGCCGTCGATCTGGCCAAAGCTGCCCAGGCTGTTGGCTGCGAGGGACTCATGATCCTGCCGCCCTACGTTTACAAGGGCGATTGGCGCGAGACCAAGGCGCATGTTGGTGCAATTCTCAAAGCCGCCGCACTGCCCGGACTCCTCTATAACAATCCGGTCGCATACGGAACGGACTTTGTGCCCGAGCAGATTGCGGAGTTGGCAGCGGAGTATCCCAACTTAGCCGCTGTCAAGGAGTCGTCAACCGACACGCGCCGTGTCACTGCGATTCGCGCCTTGATTGGCAACCGGCTCGCCCTGTTCGTCGGCGTGGACGACGGCATTGTCGAAGCCATCGGCGTCGGCGCGGTGGGCTGGATCGCCGGCCTGGTCAATGCCCTGCCCCGTGAATCCGTTGACCTTTTCAACCTGGCCAGCACCGGAAAAACAGAGGAGGCCTTCGAGCTTTACCGCTGGTTCCTGCCCTTGTTGCGCATGGACACTGTTCCCAAGTTCATTCAACTCATCAAGCAGGTGCAGCAGGAGGCAGGCATCGGCTCGGCGCGCATACGCGCTCCGCGGCTGGAAGTAGTTGCGGAAGAACTGGCTGCCGTACGGAACGCTTACACGTATGCCCAGGCCAGCCGTCCCGCAAGTGCCAAGGCCAGCACGCCTTTCATCCTTTAGAGCATTTTCGGAATTAGTATAGACATTTTAAGTGCACTCAAGGTGGCTTTTTCTTGATGAAAAAGGCACCTTGAGTGCATGTCTTCGGTCTGCGGAAATTCCGACAATGCTCTAGCCCGGATAATTCGTGAAGCCTGAGTTAGCGAAAGCCTTTTTGTGCTACAAA
>CAYQOQ010000174.1:0-8875 GCA_964419175.1 uncultured Occallatibacter sp.
GCTCCTGTCCGCGGACCTCACCTACGTCAAGCGGACTGACACCATTCTGACACCGGGATTCTTCGGCCAGGTTGAGTACAAGAGGCAGAATTGAACGGGCCGGGCCAATTCCCGGCACGGCTCGAATCGTCTCCGGTCGAGTGCAGCCCCATCCTGCCGCACTCGATTGGCCCCCCCGGATTCCGCACTCTTACAGGAGTTCCGATGAACGACCTAGACCTATTCCTCGAATTACCCGTCGCGGCACAAGCAGGTGTTCTTTGCTTTATCGTTTCCGCGACCGGCTTGTTCGTGGTGCTTCTTTTGGCGCCGCGGCGGAACTGCTTCTTCTTGCGCTGGCGCCCGGAAAAGAGATTCCTCGCTCTGCTGGTCTCGCCGGTGCTGCTCATTGTCTGGCCCATCGTGCTCTATGCGTTGTTCCTTAAATCCCGGGGAATAGGCCCGAACGACCTGGATTTTGGCGACGATTGAGGCTCGACGTACAACACAACCTGTCTTTCTGCGCTCGCTCTTCCTGCCCTTACCTTGTCCGCCGGAGAAGGGCCTATCTCCGTTCTACTCCAAGGGAGTCGTACTTCATCTTCGTCGAAGCGAATTCCGGTCCGGCAAGAAAGAAGACTGTACCTTGCCACAGCGTCTCGTCCGATTCCTGAAGTTGGATCCTTGGACAGTTCTCACCGTAGAGCGAATTGAAGAGCTCACGATACGTTTTTCGGTAAGGAATCGATCGCCTGTGTTACTTCATCGTGTCTCTAAAGATGAAAACACGGCGCATCCGTGGCGCATGTGGCCGATAGCCAGGAGACAGAATGTCAGAGAGTCCAAAACGCCCCGGGGCATGAACAGGGAGGGCTGGGTCGGCATCCCATGTGTGAATCGTCTGGTGATGTGACCGGGAGCGCCCGCGTTCTAGCGTTGATCGGCTCACAATCGCCTGTTTATTGACAGGAGGTGTACCAACTGAACGAGCGGAGTTGGAATTTCCTAACTTAAAACAACAGAGAGCGCTGGACCCGGTCGAGTATTCGTCGGCCCGTGGAAAAGCATGAATAGCTCAATCTCTGCCCAGCCAGCTTAGTGGACACGCTCGAATGACGTCCGCCGGGGCAGTATCGCTCGGCCATATTCGAGTCTGCGCCTTCCGGCGAACAAGCTGAGGTTTCTCTTCTGTAGCGAAATCGAAAAGTCCAAAAGGTGAATGGAATATGAATCTGCCTGGTTTCCCTGTTGCACAACATGGGGAGACGTTCGCTTCGGTTATTGCGCGTTATCTGGAGCGCAGCGCCGGGGCTAAGCTCCGAATTCTGGAATCGTTCGGGCTGTACTTCGCGTCGCCCAGTTCCGTAATCCCCCCTGACCTGCATCAACTCGCATCAATCCTGCCGCCAAGCCATCCCTGGGAGGACTCACCGGAAGTGATTGCTAAAGGCCACACGCTCCTACCATTGTTATTGCATTTCGCTCACCCCGAACGCGCGGCAGCTGTTCTCAAAACCGTCATCTCCGGCAACAGCGGAAACCCCTCTGCCTCGTTGGGAATCTCCGTTACGGTATTTAGAGACTTTCGACACATGGCTAGATTCTGCCCAGACTGCATCGCACATGACCTTAAGACCTATGGGTTTCCTGTTTTGTATCGGCAGCATCAACCGCTATTCGTCACCATGTGTGCCGAGCATGCCCGCCCTCTTCGTTCCAATTGTTTGTGTGGTCAAGGTTCCCGCCAGGCGGTTGGCAGTTGGCAGATGGCCGGCCGTTGTGGGTGCAGTGAGCCACGCACGCCTCAAGTAATAAAGGCGGATCTCGATGCCAAATCGGAAGAGAACTGGCTATGGTTGTCGCGGCAGGTCACGACTGTTCTTGCCGAGCCAGACTTTGCTCCGAAAGCACACATTGCAGCCAATCTTCTCGCGGCGCTTAGGCGTGGAGGCTTTGCGTCTCTTCATGGCGGTGGTCTAAGCCAAAATGCAATCTCCGAATCAATCCTCGATCGGTTTAGCGAACCGGTTCTCAGTCAATTAGGCGTTGGGCACCGGCTCAACTCTCGTGATTACTGGGCAGGTCGGGCTCTGTCTCGAAACGTGATCGACGACCGACATATCCCATCTATCTTGCGCATGCTGCTGCTCGCACGACTCGTGACGGAGGACATTAGTTCGCTTTGGAACCCAGTGCCACCCAACCCTGCACCGCAAAGAGATTGTTTGCCCCCAGGTTACCGGACGAACTTCAACCTTCAACGAAAGCGGATCGAAGAAGAAGCTATTGAATCAGCTCTCGATGCTGCAAATGGGAAACTCACAGTCGCCGCAAAACGCCTCGGTGTAAGTTTCTGCACCATTGCAGCCGATCTTCGGCATCATCGCATTCACCTACCCCTATCGAAAGTCACATTTAAGCGACTTGGGGCCAAGCGCATCGCTGCTATACGGGATGCCCTGAAGCATGGAATCCCAAAAAGGAAAGTTCAGCGACAGTACGACGTTTCAGTCTGGTCGATTCTCCTAATCGAACTTGATCAGCCTGAACTTTGCGACGCTCATCGCGCGGCAAGCGTTATCCGACAGGGAGAGAAGCACCGCGATGCCCTTCTCTCATTCCTGCGCGAAAACCCGGGCAAGTCGCGAGATGAGTTTGCCGAACGCCACGCGGGATCCTACTTTTGGCTGCGGAAGTACGACCGAGCCTGGCTCCGGAGCCATCTTCCTGCACCTCGCTGGGGACATAGGAAAGGAAAGCGGAAGGCGCTGAGAGACCGCCATCCACGCGATCAAGCGGCATCCGTGACTGTGGGACAAATGGCACGTCAGGAACTTGCAAGACCGGATCGGCCAATGCGACTCACGCGGACCCGTTTGCTTGCGGCAGTCGGTGCATTGACTGCACTCACGGATCGAGGGAGAGATCGGTATCCCTCAACGATATCCGAGGCAGAACGCGTAGCCGAAACCAAAGAGCAATTCATGCGCCGAACCATTCGTTGGGCGCTGAGTGAATTGGCTCGGGGGCGAAAGGCAATTTCAGTGACTCAGCTCTGCCGATTGACTAACCTTAGTCCCAGTCAACTGGTTGAGAATTGCGCCTATGTCGTCGAGGTCGCAACTGAGCTGGATTTGTCCTTCGATGCACGTTGCGCGCTCGCTCCTTAAGACTCACGATGTCAATGACTAACCAGCACTGACGGCTCGATCTCGTGCGTAGAGAGTCGATAGCCAGAACCCGTTGAAAGGAGGGCTTGCATAGGTTGACGGATGGTCTTTGGAACGCCCCTGCTCGTCTTTATGGCCGCTGGGCCAGCAGGGGCGACGTGATCGCGATAGCTCAATTTGGCGACGCAGCACGTGATTGTGACAGTGAACAATGTGACTGGAGCCTGGCGGACGAGGAGATTCTATTCGAAGCAATAACAAGAGCAGGGTGCCGTTTTTGGACAAATAAATTGTCCCCGAGAGATTCTTTTGGACAAATAATATGTCCCATGGACAAATTTAATTGTCCCTAGACACCTTCACAGAAATCAGAGTTATTTGGATAGATTCCTCAGCTTTCGGTGTAGAACTGGGCGATGTTGCGGAACTTCTTTTGACGCGCGGTTACGAGCGCATCGATGGGGATGGCCTTCAACTCGGCAAGATGTTTTTGGAGGACGCTGCCAAGCAGGCCGGTGCCCGCCTCGCGATCGGTATGGATGCCACCCGGGGGCTCGGCGACGATCTCGTCGACGCAGCCAAGAGCGGCAACTTCGGGCGCCGAGATGCGCATGGCTTCGGCAGCCAACTGCTTATGGGCGGCATCGCGCCACATGATGGCGGCGCAGGACTCGGGGGTGATGACGAAATAGAGCGCGTTCTCAAGGATCAGGACGCGGTCTGCGACGGCAAGTGCCAGCGCTCCGCCGGAACCGCCTTCACCGCAGATGATGGAGATGGTGGGCACGCGGAGGCGGGACATCTCGAAAAGATTGCGGGCGATGGCTTCGGCCTGGCCGCGCTCTTCGGCACCGAGGCCGGGATAGGCGCCGGGCAGATCGATGAAGCTGATGACGGGGCGGCTGAACTTCTCGGCGATTTTCATGCAGCGGAGAGCCTTGCGATAGCCCTCGGGGTTGGGCATGCCGAAGTTGCGCTTGACGCGCTCCCTGGTGCTGCCGCCCTTGCGGTTGCCGATGACCATGACCTCTTCATTGCCCAAGCGCGCCATGCCGCAGGCGATGGCCTCGTCGTCGCCATAGGCGCGATCCCCGTGAATCTCGCTGAAATCGGTGAAGATCCGCTCGATGAAGTCCATGGGGTAGGGGCGCTGGGGATGACGTGCCCGTTCGATTCTGATCCAGGCTGGGGAAACGGTCTGCGCCTGGTGGGAAGTTGCTGTTTCCTGTTCGCTCATTTTTGCGTGGAGCCTCGACCGGCAGCGTTGATACCGGCCCATTTTGATTCTACGGGTAGAGGGCGGCGGGGACAAATGGAATTGAGGGGTTTGGATGGAGGGATGTGGCGAATATAACGTATTCAATCCCAGGTGCCCAAAAGCGAGGCACCTGGGGCACCCGCAGTGTTCGTTGTTCTGCTAGTGCGCGGCGGATCGTTGCGCGGCGAGGCGGGTGATGGCGTCGCTCTGCTTGACCATCTCGTGTACGGCGAAGCCCTTTTCGGCGAGGGCGCCGGTGGGACAGGCCTGGACGCACTTGCCGCAGCCGGTACAGTTGCGGGCGTGTCCCCAATCGTCTTTGAGGTCGCTGACGATGCGGGAGTAGATGCCGCGGGAGGCGACTTCCCAGACGTGGGCGCCTTCCACTTCAGCACAGACGCGGACGCAGCGGGTGCAGAGGATGCAGCGATTGTGGTCGAGGACAAAGCGCGGCTGCGACATGTCGACGGGGAGACGGGGGTTGTTGTAGGCGTAGCGGACGTGGGTGATGCCGAGCGACTGGGCCATGGATTGCAGTTCGCAGTGGCCGTTGGAGACACAGGAGGAACAGATGTGGTTGCGCTCGACCAAGAGCAGCTCGACGGCCATGCGGCGGTATTCGGTGAGCTTGGCAGAAGAGGTCTTGATGGACATGCCGTCCTGGATCGGGGTGGTGCAGGCGGGGAGAAGGCGGTCCGTACCGGCGAGTTCGACCATGCAGACGCGGCAGGCACCGACGGCGGAGAGACCCTTCAGGTAGCAGAGCGTGGGGATTTGCTTGCCGTTGGCGCGGGCTGCCTCGAGGATGGTGTCGCCTTCGTGCGCGGTGACCAGTTCACCATCGATGCGGACGGAAATCGTTTTGTTTGGCAACGGGTGGCTCCTTTCACTGCTCAATCGGTCTCTGTGGGTCTGACCGCATAATCTCGTACTTTGGATTCATGCGATCCCAGGTCCCAGAATCGGGACCTGGGGCACCCACTGTTCTGTTCAGGCTCTATGATTCTCAACCTCATTGGCGGTGATTCTCAGATCGCAACGGAGACAGCGGCGGCATTCTTCCAAGGCTTCCTGCGGGCTTAGGTCGGCGACAACTTCTTCTTGCGAGCGGGCTCTTGCCTGGGCGGGTAAAGACTGCGCGTGGTGGCGGCGGCTGAGGCTGGGTTCGCCGGGAGCCTGGCGGCTGTATTCGAAGTCAGGGAAGAGGCGATCCCAACGTAGAGCGATAGTTCCCTGCTCCGGCATAAGGCGCTCGTCGATTTTGCGGGCGGCCTGCTTGCCACCACTCATGGCGTTGGACATGTTGGATGCGCCGGTGATGACGTCGCCGCCGGCATAGAAGCCGGAGCGGCTGGTTTCGAGGGTGAAGCGATCGACGGCGAGGGTGCCTTCTTCCTTGAGTTCCAGACCGGAGGCGCGGCAGAAGTCCTGGTCGAAGGTTTCGCCGACGGCGAGGATGACGCTGTCGCAGTCGAAACGCTGCACCTCGTCGGTGGGGATGGGGCGGCGACGGCCGGATTTGTCGTATTCGCCGAGACGGGTTTTAACGATCTCGATGGCTTTAACGCTGCCATCGGGGCTTCCGATGATGCGGTGCGGCGCGGCGAGATAGACAAAACGCACGCCTTCGTCTTCGGCGGCCTCGATCTCCTCTTCAATGGCGGGCATGTCTTTGCGTTCGCGGCGGTAGAGGATGGTGGCCTGGCCGCCCATGCGCAGGACGGTGCGGGCGGAATCGATGGCCGCATTGCCGCCGCCGATGATGGTGACCCGCTTGCCAAGCGAGACCTGGTCGTGGCGGGCGACGGACTCAAGGAATGGGAGAGCCGGGTAGACGTTTTTCAACTCGGTGCCGGGCAGGTAGAGCCAGGACTCCTTCCAGGTTCCGATGGAGAGGAAAACGGCGTCGAAGCTGCTGGCGAGTTCGTTGAGAGGGAGATCGAAGCCGACGCGGGTGTTGAAGACGAACTTTACGCCGACGCCTTCAATGAGGTCGAGTTCGCGGCGGAGGACGGACTTGGGCAGACGGTACTCGGGGATGGCGAAACGCAACATGCCGCCGGCTTCGCCGCGCTCTTCAAAGATGGTGACGTCGTGGCCGAGCATGGCGAGATAGAAGGCGGCGGTGAGACCGGTGGGGCCTGCTCCGGCTACGGCTACCTTGCGGCCAGTTGACGCGAGTTTGCGCGACTGAATGCGCTGGAGCATCGGGCCGAATCGGTCGGAGAGGTAGATTTCGTCGGCGATGAAGCGATGGACTTCGCGCATGTTGACGACTTCATCGAAGGACTGGCGGCGGCAGCGGTTGTCGCAGGGATGCTGGCAGACGCGGCCTGTGGATGCGGGCAAGGGGTTGTCGAGGACGACGGATTCGAAGGCGTCTTCAAGGCGGCCTTCCTGGAAGAGTTCGAGGAAGCGCGGAATGTTCATGCGCAGAGGACAACTGTTTTCGCAGGGGGAGAGGGCGAGTTCCTGACAGACGCCGGCGCGGCAGCGGTGGGCGACGATGTGGTCTTCGTACTCCTCGCGGAAGTGGCGGAGGGTGGTGAGGACAGGATTAGGCGCGGATTGGCCGAGACCGCAGAGCGAACACTCGCGGATCATGCGGCCGAGCTCGTCGAGGAGAGTGAGGTGGTTGGCCGTGCCGTCGCCTTTGGTGATGGCGTTGAGAATGCTGAGTGCCTTGTTGAGGCCGACGCGGCAGGGGACGCACTTGCCGCAGGATTCCGAATGCGTGAACTCGACGAAATAGCGGGCGACGTCGACCATGCAGTTGTCTTCGTCGAGGACGACCATGCCTCCGGAGCCCATGATGGAGCCGAGTTGCGCAAGGGTCTCGTAGTCGACGGGAGTATCGAACATGTCGACGGGGATGCAGCCGCCGGAGGGTCCGCCGGTTTGGACGGCTTTGACATGGCGGCCATTGACTGCGCCTGCACCGATGTCGTAGATGAAGCTCTGGAGCGGGGTGCCGAGGGGCATTTCAACGAGGCCGGTATTTTGGATTTTGCCGACAAGGGAAAAGACTTTGGTGCCGGGGCTCTTGGCGCTTCCGGTTTCTGCAAACCAGAGAGGGCCGCGGCTGACGATGGGGGCGATGTTGCACCAGGTCTCAACGTTGTTGATGTTGGTGGGCTTGCCCCAGAGGCCTTTTTGCGCGGGGAACGGCGGGCGTGGATGGGGACGGCCGGCGAAGCCTTCAAGCGAGGCGATGAGGGCTGTTTCTTCGCCGCAGACAAAGGCTCCTGCGCCCTGCACGAGTTCGATATTGAAGTTGAAGCCTCGGTCGAGGATGTTTGTGCCGAGGAGGCCGTATTCGCGGGCCTGCTCGATGGCGCGGGTGAGGCGGCGGACGGCGAGGGGGTACTCGGCGCGCACGTAGACGATGCCGTCGGTTGCTCCCATGACGTAAGCGCCGATGATCATGCCTTCGAGAAGCGAGTGGGGGTCGCCTTCGATTTCATTGCGGTTCATGTAAGCGCCGGGGTCGCCTTCGTCGGCGTTGCAGACGATGTATTTGACGTCGGACTTTGCCTTGGCGAGGAAGTCCCACTTGTTGCCGGTGAGGAAGCCTGCGCCGCCGCGGCCACGAAGGCGGGCGGCTTTGATCTGCTCGATCACGGCTTCTTTGCGCCCGTCGATGAGGACTTTGTAGAGAGCCTGATAACCGCCCACGGCGATGTACTCCTCAATGTCGGAGGGGTTAATGAGGCCGCAGTTACGCAGGACGATTTTCTTTTGGCCTTTGAAGAACGGGAGGGCGTTCCAAGGGGCGATTTCCGGGTAGCCGGGGCCGTATTTGACGAAGCCAGTGATGTGGTCCCACTCCTCGATTTTGCAGAGGATGAGGTCGGGGGGCATGACGGCGGTGGAGAGGCTCTCAAGGATGCGACCGGCGTCGTGGGCCTGGACGCGATGGAGGATGACGAGCGGGCAGCCGGGAAGCCGGACGCCGACCAGCGGCTCCTGAAAACAGGAGCCGAAGCAGCCGACGCCGGTGAGTTGCACGTCGAGACCGCCGCTTTGAATGGCTCCGTTGAGGGCGTGGAAGAGCTCTTCCGCGCCGTTGCCGCGGCCACAGGTTCCCATGCCGACGGTGATGCGAGGGATGGAAGGAATGAGCTTGGCAAGACCAGATTCGCGAACCGCGTTAAATGCGCCTATGTCCTGAATGCGCGGCATTATTTTGTCTCCTGCGTAAGAGCTTTGATTTCGCGCTGCAACGTGCGCTCGTTGACGTGGCTCAGAATGTGGTGATTGACTTCGACGACCGGGGCAAGGGCGCACTGGCCAAAGCAGGCGACGGTGCGGACGGTGAACTTTTGGTCTGGGGTGGTGAGGGCAAGCTTGTCGGCCTCGTTGGATTCGCCGGCTTCGTGATCGCTGAGGCCGAGATCGAGACAGACCTTGGCGAGCAGGTCGCGGGAGCCGCGGGTGTGGCAGGCGGTGCCGCGACAGACGCAGATGA
>CAYQOQ010000175.1:0-8810 GCA_964419175.1 uncultured Occallatibacter sp.
GCTGGTCGTGGGAGTAGGGCATGATGAGCATCGGCTTGCCGGCGCGCAGGCACTGGGCTGTTGTTCCTACTCCGCCCTGGTGCACCACCATTGCCGCTTTTGAAAACAGCGCCGAGTAAGGCGCATACTCCGCCAGACAGATGGAATCCGGCAGCGCTGCTTGCGGCCGGTTGCGCGGGTCTGTGCCGATGAGCAGCACCGCACGGATGCCCATACTGATTGCCGCCTGGGCGGAGTACTCGTAGAAGTTGCCCGCCGCCAGCACAGCGGCCGAGCCGAGCGTAAACACCACAGGCGCCTCGCCTGCGGCCAGGAATTTCTTCAAGTTCGGAGGCAGTGCGGCGTTGCCGGCATCGGCATCGTAGAAGCAGAAGCCGGTGATGAGCGTATGTTCGGGCCAGTCTTTCTGTGCCTGGCCCAGCACCTCTGAAAACAGGGCCAGCACCAGGTGCGGCGAGTGTTTGGCGTCGAAGAGAGGATTTGCGCCGCGCGGCAAGCCGAGTTCGTGGCGCAGATCGTAGATGGGCTGCGGCCACTTGCGGCTCACGAACCGCGCCACCCGTTTGATGACTCGGCCAAAGCCCGGCACTGCTCTGTCTGCCCGCGCCAGCCGCGGATACGGGGGCAACACCGGAGGATCGAAGGCGGAGAAGAAAGAAAGGGGCGCAAGCACGTAGCTCGCCCAGGGAATCCCGGTCACCTCAGCTACCAGCGGGCCAGCGTAGTTCAACTCGCCGAGCAGCAGCAGGTCGGCGCGCTCGGGCTTGGTAGCGGCGTGGAGAAGGTCGTTGTAGGTCTGACGGAGGACGGGAAAGAGAAACTCCCGAAGCCCGGTCTCAGTTCCCTTCTTGACGTCGTAGATCATCTCGACCAGGAGGCTGTTGTTGGGGTCGATGTCCGGCCGAACGGCGTGGAACTCGAGGCCGAGGGGCTTGATTCTCGTTTCATACACGGCAGGCAGCGCCATCACGGGTACGTGGCCGCGGCGCTTCAGTTCCAAAGCAATGGCAATGAGTGGATTGATGTCGCCAAGGGTACCGATATTTGAAAGAACGATTCTCAAGTGGATGTCCCCAACAGCGGTAAAAACACCGCAGCGATTAGGGTAATGCACGGGACCAGCCTCAGGCCTATCCGCGGCAATTCGTGCGGCTTCCGAGGCGGTTGACACGGGAAGTACGTGTTTTGTCTTTCCTCAAAGTCGGCGCGGGCCATTTATGCGATTCTGAAAGAGCTATGAAGATACTGCTGGGCATTGTCGCGCTTGTTGTTGTCGCTGGGTCTTTCTATGTGGACTACAAATGGCGGCAGTGGATGGCCGCGCGCCGCCGCGAACGCCAATAACCGCAACTATTGCCGCATCTCTGCCGTTACAATGAAGATAGGGAGCCGTCCAATCACTATGTCTCGATTTTTTGCCCTTCCCCTTTCCTACCGGAATCGCCGCAACCGCATCGGCCTGTTTTTGGGCCTCGCCGGGTTAACACTGCTGATGGCAGCCACGGCGCACGCGCAGTTTGCCGCTCCAGCCCCAACAACCCAGGTTCACGACGCCTCGGCCCTTCGTCCGCCGGCAGGCGCGCGCGTGGCCATTGTGGAATTTGCGGATATGGAGTGCCCCGACTGCGCGCACGCCAACCCTCTGCTTCGCGAGGCTGCCGCCAAATATGGCATTCCCTTGATTCGCCACGACTTTCCTCTGCCGTTTCACAACTGGAGCTTCAATGCGGCGCTGAATGCGCGCTGGTTCGACACCAAGAGCAAGAAGATTGGCGACGAGTATCGCGACTACATCTTTGCCAACCAGATCATGATCAACAACCCCGGCGATCTGACCCAGTACACGGAAACGTACGCCAAGAGCCGCGGACTCGCCCTGCCCTTCGCCATCGATCCCCAGGGCAAGCTGGCTGCCGAGGTAAAGGCTGACTACGCGCTAGGCCAGCGGGTCGGCATCGAGCATACGCCTACGATCTGGGTGGTGACGGCCAACGGCAAAGGCGCGCCGTTTGTGGAGGTTGTGGACCGGAGCAAGCTGTTCCAGCTCATTGATCAGGCCATTGCCAATACGCGGGGAAAGTAAACCCGCACGCAAGCTGGCTAAGAAAATGGCGCATCCGCTTCAGGGTGCGCCGTTTGTTTTTTGGGGCCCGCTTGGGCGGTTGGAGACTCGACCGGGCGTTCAAAATGTAAGATGTCAGAATAAGGATCTTCCCCCATGCATACAGCTTCAGCAGTGTCCCGCCTGACCCTGAGCCAACTTGCCCCTGGCGCCATGCAGTCTGAGATTCGCGCCATGACCACCGAGTGCGACCGCATCGGCGGCATCAACCTTGCGCAGGGCGTTTGCGATACGCCAGTTCCAGAGGTCGTGGAAGCAGGCGCGACGGAGGCGATCCGCAACGGCGAGAACATTTATACCCGCTGCGACGGCATTACGCGGCTGCGTCAGGCGATTGCGGCGAAACAACTGCGCGACTACGGGCTTAACTACGACCCAGAGCGCGAGGTGATGGTTGCCTCGGGCGCGACCGGCGGCCTGCACGCGGCGGCGATGGCTCTCTTGAATCCCAAGGACGACGTTCTGTTGTTCGAGCCTTTCTACGGCTACCATGCGGTGACGTTGCAGTCGATGCGCGTGAACCCGATTCTGGTGCCTCTGGCTGAGCCGGACTGGGCGCTGGACGTGGATGCGCTGAAGGCCGCGGTGACGCCGCGGACCCGCGCGATCCTGCTGAATACGCCAGCCAACCCCAGTGGCAAGGTTTTTACGCGCGCCGAGCTTGAGGCAGTGGCGGCGGTGTGCCTTGAGCACGACCTGTTTCTGATTACCGATGAGATCTACGAGTACTTTGTGTACGACGGCGCGGAGCACATTTCTCCGGCCACGCTGCCCGGCATGCGAGAGCGGACGATTGTGCTTTCGGGATTCTCGAAGACATTTTCGGTGACGGGCTGGCGGCTGGGCTACGCGACGGCGGATGCGCGCTGGATGCCGGCGATGGCGCACTTCCACGACCTGACGTACGTTTGCGCTCCGGCGCCTCTGCAGCACGGAGCGGCGGCGGGACTGGAGCAGCTTCCGGCGAGCTTCTACAAGCAGTTGGCGACGGACCACGAGCAAAAGCGCGGGCGGCTGCTGAGCGCGCTTGAGGCGGCGGGCATGGAGGCGGTGGCGCCTCCGGGCGCTTACTACATACTGGCGCGCGCGACGAGGCTGCCTGGGAAAAAGGCGGCGGAGAAGGCGCGGCTTCTGCTAGCGGCGACCGGCGTGGCGGCGGTTGCTGGATCGGCATTCTTCCGGCCGGGACGCGGGGAGGATTTGCTGCGGTTCTGCTTTGCCAAGAAGGATGCGGAGCTGGATGAGGCTTGCGAGCGGCTGAGGAAGATTTAGGGCGGCGCGGACTGCGCAAAAAGTCGGGTAAAGTGCCGTTGAGGCCTGAATTTTCCCTGAAAAAGGCGTGAAATGCGCGAAATTTCGCTGAAATTTGCAGCCTTGTTTACTTTCTGGTTACGGTGATTCTCTTGCAAGTTATTGATTATTATCTAGTTATTTTTTGCCTGCCCCATAATCAGTGCAATTGACGGGGAGGGGGGTGGGGGTACAGCCCGAAGGTATGGCCTGGGAACAGCCCTGAAAGGCCAATTTCGACTGGGACTTGTTGGCTTGGTCGAGGACTCGCATATAGAGAGTATGCACCAGTCGCGGGTAATTTTCGGCAAAGTCGAGATTGAGGGGGCTGTTGGCGATGCGCCCTGGCGGAGTGCCCGCGATTTTCTCAGACGAGACGGCCGAGAGTTTGCATGCTGGAGCACCCGTGAGTTTGAAAGGGAATTTTCTGAGAAGCGGTTAGTGCCGTATCGACAAATAGGGCGGGCAGAGCCGCCCCAAAGAGCTGAAGACGCTAGAGCGGTTTCGATTCAAGTGCTTCCATTTGAAGATCATGCGAGGGGCCATTTTCTTGAGAAAAATGCCCCTTGGCGTCTACGTTTCTGTAAAGAGCAGAATCGAAACCGCTGTAGCTGGCGAAAAACAACAGCAGATCCTTCGACTCACCACCCCCAATCTCCACCCCAAAGAGCAAAAGCGCTCTTTGGGGACCCCGGAAAGCGCTTGGGGCTCCGTTCGCTCAGGATGACAGTGCAATTCTGATGCGAACTTCTGACTGAGGACACTAGGGCCTGTCATCTAATTCCCAGGGTGCCCTGGGAATTAGATGACAGGCCCTAGTGCAGGCTGGGTCTATTTCGCGTCTTTCTAACGTTCCCACTGCCAGTTATGCCGGCGGTTTGGCTTAGGAGAATGGGAGTTGCTATACTGTTTCAGTTGTTGCAGCGCGCTGTCCGTGGAGTTTCCCGCCTAATCCGGCGCCGTCCGGAATCCACGAGTAGGGATGCAACCCAAAAGTTTGCACTGAGGCCAGATAGCTCAGTGGTAGAGCGCGGCCCTGAAAAGGCCGGCGTCGGCGGTTCAATCCCGTCTCTGGCCACCACTTTCTAATGTAGTTAGCTGTAAATTAGAGAAATACGCTCACCCGCAGTTCACCCGTGATTGCTACTGGACCACCTGAGTTGACGGCGCGAAAAACGCCGTCGGCGAACCGTCCTCAGTATCCGGTTAGGCTCGCGGCGGCAAGGCATAAGAGCCCTTGGTTTGCCTACGTTTTGAGAGCTTTGACGATTCGGTCAAACAAGCCTGCCTCTGTGTTTCGCTTGCTGTCGTAGCCGCACTGCGGATTCTTCAGACAGGGACCCGGCTTTTTGCCATTCCTGGGTCTCTGGCAGGCACCAACCGGGGTTCTGTAAGGTTGGGCGACAATCCGACCGGATCGCTGAAGCCAAAACACATTGTGGACGAATCAATGCGGTGGACTTGGAGCATTTCCAAACGCTGCTTCACTTTTCAAGTTGGTTTGGGTTGAACGCACAATTGACCGCTTGGTGGCAGTGCCTGCTTTGGCCGCTGTTACGCAGTTGCTGGCCGGTTGCCACAATGCGTCAAAGAGCGATTGAAGGTCGGTCCCATGGTCCTTGCCTTGGCGCCGCCAGGGATCGCGCACGGAACTTCAACTCTTTGCGGTGAGCTTGTCGAGCCGCACCCGGTTTCATTGTCTTGAAGCAAGGGTTCAGCGTTCTGACCTCCTGAGCAATACAGACATACTGCCCACGCCGGAGAAATCGGAGAAATCGATGGAGGGATCGGAGCCATCGGGCGCGGGGCCGATCACGGGCTCGTTGGGGTCCTGCTTTTGCGGTGCGGGCAGGCTGAACGGGATGTTGACGGTGCGCTGGAGTTCAAGTTCCGCGCCCTTGATCTTGCCGTCGAAGGCGTTGATCCCTGATTTGAAGGAGACGTGATTGCCATCGACGACGCCGTCATGAATTGGCACAGGTGCATCGTCGCCGCCGAACCAGCCGCCCGGGCCTTCCACGGTCCCTGTCAGTTTGCCGCCCTTCTCGGTGAGGGTGAAGATGCGCGGGGAGCCGAGCGCCGACGCCGCGAGTCCCGTGCCGGGGTCCGACACGGCGTCCCATAGGCCAGTGATGCCGGCGCCTTTGGGTATTGGCCGCTGCCAGAGACTGACTTGCGGGCGCAGTTCGACCTGCTTGCTCGAGACAGTTGCGGAGGCCCCAGTAAGGCCGGAGGATGTGGCCTCGACGGTGATTGTGCCGGGTGTTTTTTCGGTCTGCACGAGCGCCATGCAGTATCCGGAGAAGGCTTTGCGCGAAGTACCTTTGTCGGGCGAATGGTCGGTGGGGTCTCCGTTCCCCACGCCGATGAGTTTGGCCGGGCCGGTGACAGTAAACGTCACCAGGTTGTCGGTGATGGGTATGGTGCGTCCGTTTGCGTCTTGCACCTCGACGGCGAACATGGCCACGTCTTCGCCGTCGGCGGACAAGGATTCGCGATCGGGCCGCAGCGCCAGTTTTGCCGCGGCGCCGGTGGTGTCGCGGCGCGCGGTCATCACCTGCTTGCCGTCCTTCCATCCACGGGCTTCGATGGACCCGGGCGCATATTCCACGTTCCAGGCGACGTGCGAATCCTTCTTCACATCCTTGGCGCCGAGGCTCTTTCCGTTATGAAACAGCTCTACCTTGTCGAGGTTGGAGTGGACCCAGACGGCGATCTTCTTGCCTTGGTAGCCGGGCCAGTTCCAATGCGGGAAAAGGTGCAGCACCGGCTTCTCCGTCCACCAGGACTGGTAGTAGAAGAACGTGTCCTTGGGAAACCCGCACATGTCGATCATGCCGTATTGCGAGCCGATGTTGGGCCATCCATTTGGTGAGGGCTCGCCGCGATAATCGAAGCCTGTCCACACGTATCCGCCGCCAAGCCACGGGCGTGCGTTGCAGAACCTCCACCACCCTTCAGCGGAGGCGCGGCCCGATGTGGTGTAGGGATCGTAAGAACTGACGAAGCCCTTGGATTTGTCGGTAATGTAGATGCCGCGCGTGCAGACCGCGCTGACGGTCTCGGTGCCCAGCACCAGCTTTTCAGGGTGCGCCTTGTGGAAGGCTTCGGCCTGCGGGTCGGCGTAGTGATAGCCAATCACGTCGCAAACCGCCAGGCCGCCGGTGCCGCTGCCCGCCGCCTCGCCGTTAATCATGCCGTCAATGGTAGTGGGGCGCGATCCGTCGTGGCGCTTGGCTGCCGCCTGCATGGCGGTGACGATGTTGGAGCCTTTTGCGTTGGTGGCCGTAGGCTCCTCATTGCCCAGCGACCACAGGAAGACGCTGGGATGATTGCGGTCGCGCCGGACGAGATCTGCAAACTGGTTCATGCCTTCCGGGTTCGACGACATCATGCGTGTCTCGTCCATGACCAGCATGCCTAACCGGTCACAGGCGTCGAGAAGTTCGGGGGTGGGCGGGTTGTGCGAGGTCCGCAGCGAGTTGCAGCCCATCTCCTGCAGCTTGCGCACGCGGTAGTACTGCACGGCGTCCGGCAGTGCAACGCCAATACCGGCGTGGTCCTGGTGGTTGCAGGTGCCCTTCAGTTTCACCAGTGCACCGTTGAGCAGAAAGCCGCGCTCTGCATCGAATTGGACGGAACGGATGCCGAATGGCGTTTCGTAGCGATCGACCGCTTGGCCGGAGACCTGCACTTCGCTGAGCAGCTTGTAAAGGTTGCGCTGTTCGAGGGACCACAACGCCGGGTGGTTGACGACGATCTCCTGCGTGAAATCGTGTTGATCGCGTGCAGCGATGGTGGCGGAGGTCGAAACATCCCTGGCGACGGCTGAGCCCGAGGAATCGACGACGGTGGAGATCACGCGCACGTTGCCCGGCGCATTGCCGTGATTCTCAACCTCGCTTAGGATCGAAAGCTTGGCTCCATTGGGGCCAAGCTCCGAGCGAACCAGGGTTCCCCATTGCTTGATGTGCACCGGGTGCGTCTTTACGAGCCACACATGCCGATAGATGCCCGCGCCTTCATAAAACCACCCATCGCTCCCCGTGGCGTCCACGCGCACCAGCAGCACATTAGGCTGTCCGGGATTCGCGAAGTCCGAGACGTCAAAGCTGAATGAATCGTAACCACCGCTGTGCTGGCCGATATAGAACCCATTGAAGACGACAGTGGTCTCGCGGTACGCGCCATCGAATTCGATCGTGATATGCTTGCCCGCGTCTTCGGCCGGCAGCGTAAAGATGCGCCGGTACCAGCCGATACTGGTTTCGGGATATTTCCGGCCCAGAGGATAGAAGCCCTTGCTTTGCAGGTCGGGGTCGTTCTTGAAGGGCAGTTCGACCGTCCAGTCATGAGGCAGATCGATGCGGCGCCAGTCCGCGTCGCTGAAAGAGGTGGAACCCGCCGGCATAAAGTTTCCGGTCTTCTGGAAGTTCCCCGCGCCGGCACTGCAATAGCCGAAGTCTTTGCTCGGATCGTCGGCGTGCCCGAAGTGGAAGCTCCATCCGAAGTCGAGCAGCAGGCGTTCGCGACCAGCGCCGGGCGTGGGAGAAGCTAGCGTGGCGGGCGCACTCAGCGGACCGGAGACTTCTCCGGCGGCGTGCATGGTGGGATCGATGGGACCGATGGCGTGGGCCGTAGCAGCGACGGCAGGCGCAAGCAGGCTGGTCTTCAGGACGTCGCGACGTGAAAATGTCTTCATAGTGCCCTCGTTGTGGATCTGACTCGCAATTGCCATGAATTTTATAGTGGAATCAGTCCATAGAAGTTATACACCCGATGCGACGCAGTAGATCCTCAAGATAAGGACGAGCGTTGAATACATTGATACTCGTTATCTTCTCCTAGCCTTGAACTCGCCATACACTCGAATCCAAATCGAAGTGCCAATCAGGTCTGCCGTAGAGCTAAAGAATATAAATACAACGGAGCTCAGTTCTCTCCTTATTCCGCTCCCACCGCTTGCCGAGCAACACCGCATCGTCGCCAAGGTCGATGAACTGATGGCCTTGTGCGACCAGTTGGAAGCCAGCCTCGCCACGGCCCAAACCGAGACCAGCCGCCTGCTTGAGTCGGTGCTGCATCATGCGCTACAAGATGCAAGCCTGGCTTGAGCACGATCCGGCGACTTCCGCGGCGCGATGAAACGGAAGAAATGTTCTCAGGTCGTGCGGACGGCGACAACAGCGGGCACGGATGGAGTAAAAGCCCGTAGTCTGGTGGAAATAACTGCATCGAGCGCGAGTTAGGCGAAGAAATGTTCTGGTGGACCTGCCTTTTATTACTAGAGCGTTTTCGATTTAAGTGTTTACATATCCACACAAGGCGAAGAAGCTTGAACATTCGCCTGGCGTAACAGCATTGAGCAGGTCGCCGATTTCCTTCCATAGGGCGTCGA
>CAYQOQ010000176.1:0-8802 GCA_964419175.1 uncultured Occallatibacter sp.
CCGAAAACTCCTCCAAACATCCACCCTACTAACCAGCAACTGCTGTTTTTAGGATTATCGGAGAGACCGGATGCCTGGAAGGCGCAGCTTATAGCTGATAACCGCTGCCGCCAGATACATGAACGCAAATATCCAAATAACGCCAGAGACGCCAAGGATGGGCAGAAAGATACCGGCGATCGCTGGCCCGATCCATGTGCTCATGCCGGAGCCAAGGTTCATGATCGACATGGCAGCGCCCTTAGACTCCGGTGCGAGGACGGCCATGATGGCGGCGATGGGAACAAAGCCTGCAAGCGCGATGCCATAGGCCATGCCCGCGGCCACCACAAGCGGGTAATTGGTTCCGAAGATATGTGGCACATAATACAGGCCCAGCGTGGTGAGGGCGCAACCGCAGGAGCCGGCAAATGTGATCGTCCGGCGCCAGCCGATCCGGTCTCCGACATAACCCCAGAAGAGATTGGCAACCACGTTGGTGGCGAACATTATGCTGAGAATCTGAAGCCACTGTTCGAGCGTAAAGCCGATGACGTGAATAAAGAAGATGGGCAGAAAGACGAGAAATCCAAATTCGGATGTGGTGGTGATAGTGGCGACGATTCCGCCGAGGCCGACCTTGGGGTGCCTCCACATGATCGAAACGCCCGACAGTAGCACCTTTAGCGGGTTTTCCCCGGTGGTGGAAAGCGGAGTAGACCCATGCCTCTCATTTACGCCGAAGAGCGCAATCAGTCCGCCCAGTGCAACCAGTGAAACAGAGACCCACAGTGTTTTATATGTACCGAGAAGAGGCACGGAAAAGCTGGCCAGCAAGGCGCCCAGCGTGGGCAGGCCGCCGGTGCGGGCCGACCAGAACCAGCCGATGGCGGTAGCAAGATAGCGCTCCGGCGTAACCGCGGCTATCCAGACCAGAAAGCCATAAGCGAAGAGCGGATAACCGAAACCTCTCAGTCCATAACTCAGGACAATAATTGCATAATTTGCATGAGCGATTCCAAGTAAGAGGAACGGAATTTCGAAACCGAGCCAGATGAGCAGCCCGGCCAACATGACCTTCTTTGGTCCGAATATGTCAGAGAGTGCTCCGCTGAGCCACGACGCCAGTGCGGCGGTGACGCCGTAGGCCGTGAAGACGAGCGCGACCTTGGCTGTGCTGAAGTGCAGGTCGATGAGCAATGGTGAAAGAAATCCAGCTTCAACACCGTCGCCGATCATGAAGAGCAACAGGCCCAGGTAGCCGATGGCCAGCTCTGGGTGCATGCCAATGCGTTCGATAAGGTGGGCCTTCACCTGCGTGTTGTTGTCGGTCATTGGGCCTCGGCGTGGTCCAGGGTCTGGGTGATGGCGGAGCGGACACCACGGCTGCGGAGCGCATCGAGATTTGCCTGAACCTTGCTGACAAGCTGTGGGTGCGTGGAGGCAAGCTCACCGAAAAGCGGCCGGACAGAGAGCGCGAGGCTGGCGTCGCTGCCGCCGGCATCGAGAAAAGGCTTCATATATTCGAGCAATGGGTCGGAGATGGTAAGCGCGCGCCCGTTTTCATCGCGGCCCCGCAGGTAGTGGAACCAACTGGCGATGACGAAAGGTAGCACGCGTGGATCGCTCTTTGCGGCGAGGAGGTCATTGAGAGTAGGCACGAGGAATTTTGCGATCTTTGCGCAGCCGTCAAAGCAGATGCGCGCGACTTGGTCTCGAATGGCGGAGTTGGAGAAGCGCTTGACGATCATGGCTATGTATTCGTCGAGGTCGATGCCGGGGAGAGTTTTGAGCGTGGGACGAACTTCGGCCATGAATTCTGTGAGCAGCCTGCGCAACAGTGGGTCGCAGGCGGCCTCGGCAATATAGCTGTAGCCGAGCAGATCTGCGACGTAGCCGATGGTGGAGTGGCCGCCGTTGAGCAGGCGCATCTTGGTCATCTCGTAAGGAGCCACATCGCTGGTGATCTGCGCGCCTACCCGCTCCCACTCCGGGCGTCCAGCGGCAAAGGTGTCTTCTATGACCCATTGGCGGAATGGCTCTGAGACGACCGGCGCAAGGTCGAGAACGCCAAACTTGCCGGCGATGGTGGCACGATTTTCTTCGGTCGTCCGGGGAGTGATGCGATCGACCATGCTGCAAGGGAATGTGACGTTCGTCTCAATCCAATTGCGCAGAGCAGCGCCGCGCGCATCGGCGAACGAGAGGAGCGCGATGCGTGCGGCTGCGCCATTGGCTTGCAGGTTGTCGCAGGAGAGCAGGGTAAACGGGGCTCGGCCCAACCTTCTGCGTTGTTCGCAGGCATCGCAGACATAGCCCACCCAGGTTCTGGGACGATCGGGATGCTCGAGATCGTGGCGGATGTCAGCGTGATCGGCGAGGAATCCACCGGATGCATCCTCAATGAAGTAGCCACCCTCGGTTACGGTGAGCGATACGATGGAGCACGCGGGAGAGCTGAGTTTTTCAAGGACGGCGCTTGTCGATTCCGGCGCATAGAGATGGCCCACAAGCGATCCAACGACGCGATAGGTTTCCTGATCAGAATCGACAAGGAGGAGTCCGTAGAGCCAGTCCTGCTGTGCGAGTGAGTCATGAATCAGCTTGTCCGTGGGGAGCAGGCCGACTCCGAACTCCCCCCACGGCTCGGATGCGCCAAGTTTCAGCAGGTCGTCGAGATAGACCGCGAGATGGGATCGGTTGAATCCTCCAACGCCGATGTGCACAAGCCCGGGAAGGATGCAGCTTCGGTTGTAGCCGGGGCGCGTGACGGCGACGGGAAATTGGGCAAGCGTGGAGTTGCGAAGGAGAACAGGATTTTGGGATGTGCGTGCGATCACGAACCAGAATCTCCTTTTCTGTAACCTTTTTCTTCGAATTGTACCGCGCGAGGCATTGCAGACAATCTACCCGTACAATGGGCGCATGTTTCAGTCCAAATACGGTCAAGACTTGCACAATCTCCTGAAAATGGTTCGAACTCGCCATCGAGCAGACGAGAATGCTTAATTCTCGTCTGCTCGATCTGCGCCATGCATTCAACAGCGGTCGTGAAGAATGCCACTCTGCGCTCAGTTCAAGAACCGGCTGGCACAAGACAATCTCCATGACTATTCGATAATCCGGTTTTGCTGCTATCGGCTAGCAGATCTCTCGTTGGCGATGAGTTACGGCTATTCCGCTGAAAAAACGCGGTACGACCCTGGATTGAGCGTCATCTCAAATACCGTTGTCGAACCCTGAGATGTGCCCACCAACTGCTGCCCGGTCAGCATATCGCGCAATTTCGTGATGCGATTATCTGTAACCACGCGCGCCGGGACGAGGTTTTCCTGAAACGACTCGACAATGAACTTGTCGTTGTCGTAGACGTAGAGGCTTACTTGGCTAGGTGCATCCAACCGTACGTACATGTCCTTGGCCAAAACTTGACGGATTGTATTCAGTACGGACTGAGGATAGCTGTAAAGATCACCCTGCGCCTGTGGAATGGTCAGGACGTACAACAGCCCCTTAGAATACTTAGTTCTGAGCAGAATCGGGTCTCCAGAGGTCTTGGCTTCAGAAGTGAAGGCGGTGATGATTCCACCGGAGTCGTTGGTGAAGTAATTGATCTGAGGGAGCAGGATATCGGAGTCGGACTTGACACCGCTGAGTCCGCGTTCTCCCATGAATTCGTGCGTCAATACAGTTTGGCCCGTGTACACCAGATGTGCGATGTCCTCTATGCCTTTACCCTGGAGGGCTTTGAGTAGGCCAGAAGTGATGACGATGGTCTTACCGTCAGTTAGCTGCTTCTTGATCTTTGCTATGATCGTAGGGTCAAAGCGGGCCTGCTCGGTAAGCAGGACGGTTTGCGCATCGGTGGGAAACTCCGGGACGATATCCATGGGAATCCCGACCATGCCTAGGTAACTAGGAAGATAATCCTCGCCCCATGAGTGGAAGGGCTTGTAGCTCTTTACGCCGATGGGGTTTCCCATCTTGCCAATGAAAGTGTCTACCTGCTCGAACACCGGGCCTGCAATACGCCCCAACTTCGAATCCGGTACGAGGGTGCCATCTTCACGCATGGAGGGTTCGTACTGGCTGCCGATAGGCCAGAGCGTGATCTCGGGTAGTTTGGCAAAGAGGGTTATCCAGAGTTGCTCTGCGTAGCGGTTAGGCAGGTAGCTTCCTCCCGCGTCGACCCAGCCGCCGCGGTCATTGTGATTAAGGTTGCTGAGGTATCGCGATAACGAATAACCGTGGTATTGCTGAATCTGCATAACATTGTTGACGGGGTCGCGAGTTTCGGTGCCTGTGTATATTCCGTCGAAGTATTTCGGTTGCGTTTCAAGGTTGAAGCCGGTTTCTTGGTAATGGTCGTACCACTGCGGATACTTGATGATGACCTTCACTTGCGGGTTGACTGATTTGGCAGCCTTGACCAAATCTCGTCCCACCTGATCCATAAGCTCCAACCGGTACTGAGCCCATGTTTGATCCCCTTTGGCGGCGATTGCGTCGTCGGTCTTGCAGTTTGTGAAGCCCCAGTCGTCAAATAGAATCTCATTGAAGTTCTTCGCGGTGAACTCGATGATCTCGATTGCCTTTTTGCGTTGTTCTGGATCGGAGTAGCAAAAAGTCTGCCCATTCCTCTCGTCCACGGTCCAAGTGATACCACCGGAAACTTTGAGCCCCTTGCTCAAAAAGAACTTCTTTCCGGCGTCCACGCTTTGCTGATCGGCGACGATCATATCGCGGCTCGTCTCGATATAGATTTTGTCGAACTTGGTGTACTTGGACATACCCTCCCAGCGGCTCTCCAGCCACGCAGGATCCTTCATCTGCACCGTGTCACGGACTGTGGCGTAGGTGGCGACATCGAAATTCTTGTAGTTATTGCCGCTCGCGAAAGCGCAATGACCAGTTAGAAGAACAAGGCAAAGAGTTGCGCATAAATGTCGATTCAAGTGCTTCCTCCATGATCCGAATTACTGTTTTCTGATCGCAAGCGATCATACATCTGTCATTTATAGATCCGCAGCTGAGCGATGGACCGCATAGCTCCTCAAGTGGGTTCCGTCCGCGATGCGTGCCTTTTCAAAACTCATGCTCACTAAACTCAGCCGAATCTGACGCAGAGTCAAATACAGGTTCTACTGCGGAACTGCTGAAAGGGATGGCGAGTTACGGCAACAGACGCACCCGCCGCGGGACCTCTATCTAGCGATGTACTCCTTTGCTTCACCTGTTCGATTATTCATCACGGTGAAGCGTCCATTTCGGTTCACTGTGACCTTTAGCATGAAGCCGTTGTCATCAGTTTGCGTTGTGCCTTGTCCCGAAGGGGCCACGAGGTTGGCAATTAAAGGAGTCGCAGTGTTGTGTGTGCCAGCTTGCTTAGCGTAATGAAGCTGCCAGAGCACTGGTCGGCTCGGCGCATCGCGAATTAGATCGAGCACGCGCACTGTGCCTCCCTTAGTGGAACCGTTGTCCATGATAGCGACCTGAGGCGCGATGCCATTCACAAGCGCCGGACTGGTGCTCGGCATCATACCGTGATTCCCAACAATAAACAGATTGACATGTCCGAGCATGTTTGCCGGACACATCAGCATGCGCTCCCGGTCCCAAGTGAGATCGCCTGCGTCCAAAATGCGCACAAGCCCGAACTGGATGACGATCGCGAGTGATCGTCCATTTTCGGTTAGATCCGGACCCTCAAGGCCAACGGGGGGTTGATCGGTCGCTCCGCAGGATGGATTTGTAGCACCAGCGCCGGGAAGCGGGTGTTCAATGACGGATCCATCTCCGCTGACAACCATCGCGTCGATATCTTTGATCGGAAGCCTGTCGCCCGCATGGAGGATGGTGTGCTTGTACTTCATTGTTGCCAGCAGCTTCTGATACGCGTCGTAGCCAGCCTTGGTAGATTGCCGGCTCTTTTCAGGCTCGACCTCTCGGTTGGGTCCGTGGTCGAAGAACGTTCCAATCGGGATTCGTTCAGAAAGCTCCGGCACACCTCCGACATGGTCGCCGTGGTAATGGGTAATCAACACATAGTCCAGTCGCCGGAGGCCTGCCATTCTGGCCGCGGCAACAATTCGATCTGCATCGCGACCGCGATGGCCGGCAAAGCCCGTGTCTATCAGTAAAGACTGCCCATGCGGCATAACGAAGAGGGTAGCTTGCCCACCCTCCACGTCAACGAAATAGATTTGCAGATTTCCCCTGCTACGGCGGAGCGTTTGCGCTGAAGCGAGTGGCGCCAGCATCTGAATTCCAAGCACAGTTCCCAAAAGCGAACCAATGATGACGAGACGTGTAGCCCCCAAAGACCGCATTCGAGATTTATCACAGACGCCCATGCATGCTTTCCAGTTAAGTACTGCCTTGTCATCACCAATCAACATAGCGTTTCACCCACTGTTGGCCTAATGTGACGGCCCATTCCCGGGCGATACAAGGTAAGTCGCGAACCTAGGCTGTGGAACTGCATTGAGCAAATGCTTGATTGCTCCTTTGCGGTGAAAGCATGGTCGACGGTTCCTTTGCCGGGTCGATATTCTAAACGAGAGCAAGTGTACGTCAAAAATCCATTATTGACAACGCTGTCATGGGGGTGTACGATGCTCGTTATTATTGGACGATAGCGTTGTTACGATGTCTGCGACAGAGAATAGTCGGCAGAGACCGCGCCGTGTACGCGCCTTTTGGGCTGTCTGGACGATGGATGGAGTTTTGTGTGGGATTGAACCGTGTGTTTCGATGATCGATTCAGGGACACATACGTTCAGTGGAAGTGTGCGATTTAGCTCCGCAGAGCGTCCAATTTGTCGACTTCGACTTCGTCGATCGGAACGTTTGTGGTGGCTAGGTCAAGACGGTCGGGTAGTTGCTTAAAGGCTCCCTCTTTGCGACGGCGGAGCATGGCAAGCGCCTGGCTTTCCTCCGCAGCCATGACCACGGCTCCGGCGGGGTTCCATGTATCCGTCGCCGTTCTCGACCAGATGGAAGACCGCATTAGAGTGTAGTTGCGGACTCCAAAGAGCAATCCATGGGACTGTGCCCTAGAATCCTCTGATCTTTGCGAACCAAAGTAATTCAGATTTGCTTCAGTGCCTGCCGTCAATCTAATTCATTTAACAATTTGTGGAAGCGTATGATTATTGGTTACCACAGAACCAACAGGACGTATACACTGAGATATAATTCCGCGTTCATTGGCCGCGGGGGAATCTTGACACTAGACTTTTTGGGGAGGCAGCTACCGGTCGTTCGCGTATTATGAATACGTCTCCGCCCACTCGTCTATATGGCCATTGCTAAGAACTACAATTCAATCACGCTTGCCGATGTAGCGCGTAAAGCGGCAGTTTCACTCAAGACTGCGTCGCGTGTTCTCAACGAAGAGCCCTCGGTCAGTCCGGAGAAAGCGGCAAAGGTTCGCACAGCCATGCTTCGCTTAGGCTATCGGCCGAACGAACTGGCCCGCGGCCTTAAGGCACGCAAAACCACGGCCATCGGCATGATCGTCAAGAATCTGTCAGATCCTTTTTCCTTGACGGCAGTTAAAGCTGTCGAGGAGGTTGCGCGCGCAAACGGCTTTATAGTGATTCTGGCAAATTCGGGGGGGGATACCAACATAGAGCGATCAGAGGTCGAGAGCTTGATCCGTCGTCAGATCGATGGGTTAGTGATTGCTCCGATAGGAGGCCTGAGAAGCAACTTCGCCGATATCATTCCAGCAGGCCTGAACGTCGTCACGTTAGATCAACCTATTCATAATAAGGCTTATGATTCCGTGATGATTGACAATCGACGCAGTTGTAAGAACGCAGTTCAACATCTAATCGGTCATGGTTATAAAAGAATCGTAGCTCTTGGCACACGCCCACATCTATTTACTTCTTCGCAACGAGTCGCCGGCTATCGAGAAGCAATGAAAGCCGCTGAACTTGAGTCACGAACTGGCATTGTTGAGCAAGAAGGACTGATCACATCTGATTGGATCGCGAAGCAGGTGTTCGATCTTCATGATGCAGATGCGGTCATCTGCATGAACTGGGTCTGCACAATGCTGGTACTTCGCGGATTGCGCGAGCTTGGCAAGCGTGTAATAGAAGATGTCGCGTTTCTGTCGTTTGATGACTTTGACCTAGCTGACATGATGACACCTACTGTTTCGGCAGTACGCCAACCCACCGAGGCGTTCGGGCATGAGGCGGCGCGTCTGCTTTTTGAGCGCATAAGGCGCGACTTTACGGGAAAGCCGCGCTCCATCCTTTTGCCAACCAAGCTCATCCTGCGCGAATCTTGCGGTTGTGCCCCCCTGGAATAACGAATCAAACAGGTCTAAATCGCGCTAGTGCCTAGGTCTTTGACATGATCAATAAGTACCATAGTTGATACTTGGCATGGGTCGATGGCGGCCAGAGATTGATAGGTTTGAAGACCCGCCATCGTGTGCATGTGGAGTTGGGAAAGAAGGATCGTCATCAGATTGCCAGGATGCTGGCGAAGGGACCGGAATCGGCGCGAGTTCTTCGGCGAGCACTGATTCTTCGTGAGCTTGATGAAGGACAAACGGGAGCGCAGGTGGCCAGAGACCTGGGCGTGGCACGCAAGACGGTGCGCGTCATTGCTCGGCGTTGTATGAAAAGCCGCGCCCAGGCAAGCCGCGGTCGCTGGACCCAAGTCAGAGTCAGAGGGTGATTGCCATGGTGTGCTCGCAGCCTCCAGCAGGCCAGGCGCGGTGGAGCGTACAACTTATTGCCGAGGAACCGTAAGCGTCTGACCAACGCACCTGTAAACAGCGTGCGATATGTGATGGACTCT
>CAYQOQ010000177.1:0-8747 GCA_964419175.1 uncultured Occallatibacter sp.
CCAGGCGCATCATTGAGAATTCGAAGAAGCCAGCCATGGGCGGAGGCAAGACAAAAATCTGCTCCCCCTCCATCTCCATGTCAAGAAGCATCCCGTTCGATGCGAGGCCCTCAAGAATCTTTCGCGATTCGGCAACCGGCTTCTTCCATACTCTTGCCGCCGTGGCCACGTTGAATGGCTTAATGGGAAGCAGCGCCACCAGAGCCGCTTCGTCTTTGGTAAACAAGACCTCCAATATTCGAAAGAGAAGCTCTGAAGGCGGCGCGCCTTGCGGAAAAAGGTTGAGCCGATCCGACAGCTTCAGGTAGCTATTCCTGAGAGTTACATGAGACATTGAACGCCTTTGGCAAGCGAAGATTGTGAAGGCCAATTATATGCGCGCGGGCGAAGTTGCTAGGCTGTATCGACATATAGGGCAGACAGAGCCGCCCCAAAAAGCTGAAGGCGCTGGCTGGCGAAAAACAACAGCAGATCCTTCGACTCACCACCCCCAATCTCCACCCCAAAGAGCAAAAGCGCTCTTTGAGGACCCCGGAAAGTGCTTGGGGCCCGTTCGCTCAGGATGACAGGCCTATTATTTATCAAGTATTTACACGATACCTATATGTCGATACAGCCTAGCCACTTCCGTCCGGCGAACCGATCAAAAACTTCACATTCTCCGCATCGTAGAAAGAACCTTTCTGCGCCATGGCAGAAGCTGAGAAGGTCTGCCAGTCGCCTCATACATCGCTGCAGAAAACTGATGACATGCACGTACACTCTGGTTCACATACTGAAGCTTGCCAGCCAATCCATCCCTGACGCGGCGAAGCCCTGGATCGTCGCCAATCTGGAGATTACTGCTCAAATTGGGCGTCATCGACGTCCGGCCATTGCCATCAGTTAAAGTGGAGGCATGTTCGCCTGCCGCCTCTCCATCCAGCGCGTCGACGCCGAAGGCGAGCGGCACGTGTGCCCCATCCACTGGATCGACAACTTCGCCATGCGCAACTTTACCAACGATGCGGTCTTCGACGATACGCTGCCTGTTGCCGACGGAGTGCTGGAAGCCGGGAGCCGTGTTCCGCTCGACCGCCTTCAGCCCGCCATGGAAGATTGGTTTCGCCGCAAAGGTTACCTCAAGCCCGACGAACGGCTAGAGGTTCTGGAAACCAACCGGCAATAAGCAGAGAATTCGCAAGGGCTGGGAGCTTCACGGTTTCTGGGTGCCCCATCCTACCCACGTTTTTTGTGGTTTTTTGTGGTTTGGGTGGGATAGCAGGAACCTCAACCAGGCTGTCCTTCTAATCCGCGAGGTAGGGTATCTAACCTCTACGCAGCCACTTTCTGCTCTTCTGCTCCGTTCCACAGCGCCAACTCGGCCTCCCGCCGCGCCTTCAGCCCCGCATTCTCCACCCCGCCGGCCAGGTCCCATCGCAACAACTGTTCTGCGGCCTCCTCATACCGACCGCCGTTCAGCACCTTCAACAGCGTGGAAGACGCCAACCGGCCCGCGCCCAGGTTAAAACAGAAATCCACCAGCGCGTCGAACTGCCCTTGCGTCAGCGGCACCTTCACCAGCCGCTCCACAGCCTGTTCTGCCTCGCGCACGTCGCTCACCAGAATCTCGCTTGCCTGTACCTCGTCCACTCCGTTCGGAAACGACTCCGGGTGCAGCAGCCGGTGGCCGTAGCCGATGGTCGGAAACCCGTTTACATCCAGATAAGTGCGGCCGCGAAAGCCCTCCGACTTCTTCAGCAACTCCAGCCCTTCCAAGCTCAGCTTCATGCATCCTCCAACCAGTGGCCATATGCGGCCCTGGTTTTATGGTGGCAGGATGCTCAAATTAATCTGCAAATCAAGCTCAGAAACTTAGTGCGCCCCGCCAGGCGCCTTGCCGCTGAGTACCTCAAAGTCCCGCAGAACTACGGCCAGCGCGGCGTCAAAGTTCCGGTCATGCGTCTTTTGCAGGTCGGCCTCATCGATAGACTCGGTCAGCGCCCAAAGAACGTAGTGCGATCCGGCTTCGTAAATCACCAGCCGGAACATCGGCAGCGGGTCGGAGGCACCCTTTTGCTTGTTCGGCTCGGAAGGACCGTAAGGTGCGGTGAGCCGCAACTCGATAACCAGGTCGGCTTCACGAGGATTGCTGACCAGCTTGTAATTGCCCGTCGCATTCAGTACCGCATAAAACTGGTTGTAGACGCGATCCGGGCTGCCGCTGAAGGGATGCGGAAAGAGGCCGCAGTCTGCGCCAGCGTTGGAAACGAAGATCCTTTTTGCGTTGTGGATGGCCGGCGGGACGGGCGCAGCCGGAGTCTGGGCAAAAACAGCAGTGGCGGAGAGAAGTGCGGCGGCGGCGAAAGTGCAAGTGATTGAAGCGATTCTGCTCATGAGTTCTTCCTCTTCCAGTTGAGTACATCCGTTGAGGTATACGGCGGAGGGGGGAACAAAGTTTAGGACTGCCCAAGAAGTAAAATGCGGCCGACGTTATTTTGGGGAAAATCTCACAGTAAAGTTTCGTCTTATGTTCGCGTGCAGAGCAGCCTCAGACGTATCGCTATATGAATTATCCGAATCGCCCCGGAAGTTCTTTTATCTGCTCTATTTATAAAGTGTTACGTAACCGACACCACAGGAAAGACTTAACGAAAATCGCCCAAAGAACGATGTTTTTTCAACAGAAATACCAGTGTCGATCTTGCTAATAGTTTAGGCAATCTAGTGGCGACTTGGTAAAATAACCCAATGGTCATAAACCGGAAATCACGCAACATGAACCTGAAGACCCCGCCACGGATGTGGATGATGGCGGCGGCTTCATCGATTGCGCTGGCCGCCCTTGTGGTGACGATTTCCACTCGGACAGTGCACGCGGATGCGCGGCTTTCCCGCCCCGTCGCAATTATGACGGCCGCGCCTTCAATCGCAGCACCTGCGCCGGATTCCCTTGCGGCGCAACAGACGGCGATTAAACGAGGCGACAGACTACACGGCATTGCATCGTGGTACGGAGGGGTTTTCAACGGACGCAAGACCGCAAGCGGCGAACGCTACAACATGTACGCCCTGACTGCTTGCCACCCCACGCTGCCCTTCGGGTCAGTGGTGCGGGTCGTCAACAACGCCAACAAGCGCTCCGTCATCGTTCGCATTACCGATCGCGGCGACCTGGTAACCGAGGGGCGCATCATCGATCTTTCCTATGAGGCGGCACAAAAGTTGGCAATGACCAAAGCCGGGCTCATGAATGTCGATCTTCAAGTTTTATCCCTGGGCAGATCCAGCGGCAACCAGTAAGCAAACAATTCCCCTTTCCAACAAAACGGCCAGCCCACGGGGCTGGCCGTTCTTTTGCTCGCATGACCGGCCCCGCTATTCGTTCTCGGGCCGCGTGTAAGGCTTTTGCAGGTAGAGCCGCGCTTCGTTCACCGCGCCCTGCGTGTTGTCGTTGGTCTGCACGGCCAGCCGGTACTCGTTCACCGCGCGGTCGCGCTGCCCCGTCACGTCAAAGATTTTGCCGATCTGAATGTGGCTCCACACCTCTGTCCAGCGCGGTTCGTCGTCCCCCCGCAGCGCCTCGCGGTAGGCGTTCACGCTGGCCTGGTAGTTGTGCTGGCTAAACAGAATCTCCCCGATCCGGTAATTGGCCAGCGAACTCAGCGGGTTAGCGTCGAGGGCCTTCTTGTATTCCGCCAGGCCGCCGGCCAGATCGCCCTGCGCCACCAGTTGCTGACCCTTGAGGATGGCGATCCGCACCTGCAGGTCCGGCGTCGACTTCAGGACCCAGTTGTCCGGATCGATGGTGATGTGCCGCGGCCGTCCGAACGTGTCCACCACGTACTGAGTTTCGGTGCCCACCACTTCGATCCTCTGGTTCTCCGTCTTGCCGTCCGTTTCCACGCGCAGGTTCACCGGCATCCGGAACAGGTCCAGATCCTGCTGAATCTCCCCGATGGTCCTGAATCCCTTGTTGTTGCCCAGCCGGTACACCGAGTACTTGTTGCTGAACCGCGGCGCGCCGGTGCCGTCAATCCATTGCGCAAAGAACGGCGTTAACTGCTGCTGGCTCTGCGACTCCGCCACTTTCACCATGTCCTGCGTCCGGATTGAGCCGTCGGTAAACTGGCTCAGCGCGCCCTTCAGCGTATTCAAAAATGCCTTGTCCCCAACCTCCCACCGCAGCATGTTGAATACCATCGCGCCTTTTTCCAGCGTCATCGACTGGAACTCCGGCGAAAACGGACTCATCCGCCCAACGCTCGAAAGCGGGATGGTATCGTAGGCCAGCGCGCCGGCGGCCACGTCGGCCATGGCGGCCTCCATCGCGTTCCTGCCGCTTTCCTCCTGCACATACAACAGCTCGCCGTAGCGCGACATGCCATTGGTAATCCAGGCATCGTTCAGCGTTCGCGGACTCACCTCGCTGCCCCACCACTGGTGCGCAATCGTGTTGGCCAGCAGCCTCACGCCGCTCTTATCGGTCACGCGCGTTGACTGAATCGCCGCTAGCTCCGGAGCCCACACTGCCGGCAGCGTATCGGCGGGCACTTCCATCACGTTCAGCCGGCTGCTTTCCAGCCCTCCAAAACTGTCGGTAAAGAAGTCGAACTCCTTGGTTGCCGTCTGCGCCAGTTGGTTTGCCGAGGCCTGGTGGCTTATGCTCACATAGACCTTCACGTTCCCTGCGCCCACTGAGACCGGCCCCACATACCGCCCTGCAATCACGGTTCCCGGAAACCCCGGCTTCTTCCAGTTGAAGTCGAATTCGTCGCCCGTCTTGCCGTTGCTCAGCGTTACCGATTTCGACGCCCCCTCGGCACCGCTGGCAAACACCTTCATCCCCTGCGGCACGCGGATATGCATCTCCGCCGTAAAGCGGTCCGTCATGTACCCGGTTGTCGGGAACCAGCGCGCGGCATACAGCAGGTAACTGATCGGCTCCTGAATCGCGGCCAGCTTCAGCCCCTCGATCGGCCCGTCCTCCGCGCCCGTGATGGTCCCCTCGTACAAGAAGGTCCAGCGCACGGCCTGCCCCTGCACAAACGGCGCGCCCGGCGTCACGCGAATCGCTCCGTCGGCAGTGCGCTCGGCTTCCAGCACCTTTCCGCTCTCGTCGGAGATTCTGGTCACCTTCAGCGCCGGATGAAACCCGAAGTTCACCACCTCCAGATTCGGCGGCGCAGTAAAGCTTACCACCGTCTTGGCCGCAAGATGGTGTGCGGCGGTGTCCAGTTCGGCGTCGATCACGTAGCCGGTAATGTCCATCGCTGGCCGCTCGGCCCTCTGCGCGGCCGCAGGAAGCGAAAGCAGCCATACCACCGCCAGTACGCCTGCCGCAGCCAGGCCTGCCAGCCAACGCTCGCCGCCTACCCGCCGATTGTAGCGCTCTTCTCTACCCATAGCTTTAGTCATCGCCTTGCCGCCGATCCCATGGCAGTCATTTCCGGGTCCACATCGATTCCATTCAGGATTGCACAGCCGTTTGGTCCTGTGGAGGGAAAGCTGCCCCAAGTTCTTTGAGAGTTACAGCAGCCACACGCTCAATCGCACCGCCCCTGCCCTCCGCCGCTTGCGGGTTCAGCGCCTTCCGAATCGCCCCAAGCTCCTTCATCATGGACTCACGAGCCGCCCCGTCGGGTAGCAGCGGTCCTAACTGTTGGACGATATTTGCCGCCGTGAAGTCGTGCTGAATCAGCTCCGGAACCACCTCTTTGCCGGCAATCAGGTTCGCCATGGCCACATGCGGCACCTTCACCACCCGTTTGGCAATGGCGTACGTCAGTGCCGAGACCCGGTAAACCACCACAAACGGATTCCCGATCAGCGCAGCCTCCACCGTCGCCGTTCCGCTGGCAACCACTGATGCCCGCGCGTGCAGCAGCGTCGCCCGCGCGTCATCCAGCAGCCGTACAGTCAGCCCTTCGCTGTGGTCTTTGGCCATCTGCAGCACTTCTGCCTCTTGAGCAATGGTCAGCGTCGGCGCCAGCGGCACGATAAACTCGATCGTCTCCCCCGCCGGCGCGGCAGCTTGCAGTCTCCGCGCCGCCTCGAGCATCTCCGGCAAGTGGTCGCGAATCTCCCTGGCGCGGCTTCCCGGCAGCAGGCCAATCCACGTGCGCGTGGGGTCCAGATGGTTCTCCGCCGCAAACTGCTCGCGTGTCGTAGCGGGTAGTGGCAACTCCGCCAGCGGATGGCCCACAAACTCAGCCTGCACGCCATTTTCGCGATAAAACGCTTCTTCGAACGGGAAGATCACCAGCATCTTGCGGACGTACTTTTGCACCAGCTTGATGCGATGTTTCTTCCATGCCCACAACTGCGGGCTCACAAAGTAGATCACCGGAACGCCCAGCCGGTGGAACTCCCTGGCCAGCCGGAAATGGATCTCCGGGAAGTCGATCAGGATGGCCACATCGGGCCGCTCAGTTCGGATCGCCTTTTTCAGTTTCCGGAACTCCCGGTAGATGCGCGGCAGGTGCAGCACCACTTCCGTCAGCCCCATCACCGCCATGTCTTCCGAGTGCACGACGCGTTCGAGCCCCGACGCCTCCATCCGGTCGCCGCCCATGCCGTACAGCCGCGCCACCTGCCCCCTCTCCGCCAGTTGCCTATCGAGCGCCGAGGCCAGCAGCGCCCCATAGTGCTCGCCGCTCGCCTCGCCTGCCGAGATGAAGATAGTTGGGGACATAGGATTGGCTTCGCACTGCGCTCCGCTAACACGTAGAGTCGCGCTGCCCACAATCATAACGGCTTTCGCCGCCAGCCCCTTGTTTCCGAACCCCACCCCGCCCGGAGTTTTTCCCGCAGCCGGTGAAGCCCCTATTTGAATCTGCTGGCGTTATGCGGGGAATACCGCCCCCGCCTCCCTGCGTTCTACTGATCTCGTTTGCACGTTTTGGCGCACCACTCAAGACTTCTGGAAGTTCCTCAGCCGGATTTGCAGATTGCATTGAGCTTCCTGCCACCATAGATCCAGGGCCGCACAGGCCCGCAGGCAGAAGGATGCATGAGGCTTAGCGTGGCTGGTCTGGAGTTGCTGAAAAAATTGGAGGGATTTGGCGGCCGCACTTATCTGGGAGTGCATGGGTTTTCGACGAACGGCTACGGGCAGAAGGTATTCGCGACGGTTGAAAGGAGAACCCGGCCAGCTCGTTCATCCTATGTCCACTGGGGATAAATGCAAGACCACTTATACAAGACCTATCTATTGACACAGGCTAGGGAACCTCTGATTAAGTTACATTTCGAAGCAAGCATTGCCTCAGGGGCTAAAGCCGTGCCCTTTCAAAGCGCGACTTATTCAGAGATTCCCTAGAGTCCTGAGTCTGAAGTTCCTGACATAATCCATTGGCTTTGATCAGGGATTGGCTAAAGACAAAAGCAGGTCCTTCGGCTCCGCTCCACCCCAGCGACGAAGACCTGTCGCTGGGGACCCCGGCCGCTGAAAAGCGCTTCGCTCAGGATCACCGCCTCTCGGGGGAGTTCAGGATGACGGCAGTTATGACTTGAACTTCAGAGACAGGACACTAGTCAGAGCAGAACCAGAGTCTCTGTGTCCTTTTGAGTGAATTACGAGGTCGCCGCTTCCTGATGGACGCGTCGACTTGGGTGCATTGCTTTCGGGACACACCAACTCTGGTTCTGCTCCAGTCGCTACGGCTTGGCTTCGCCGAGCCAGCGCTTCGTATTCAGTAGCTGCCGGTTGTCGAGCGACCACACTTTTCCTGTCAGCTCGTCGGGGCCTTTGCCTTCGCGAATCGACTTATCAAACTCGGTGGAGACCGCCTGCATCTTCGCGTCCAGATCGTCTACAAAGTTCAGGACGAGAGCCTCGGGAATCATCGGCAGCTTGGGCGAGCCGAACTCCAGTTTGCCGTGGTGCGACAGAATCATGTGGAGAACCAGTGTGCGCAGGTGGTCGGGGAAATCGGGCAAACTGGCAATGGCCTTCTCGACCATGTCGATGCCCATCTGGATGTGGCCCAGCAGCGTGCCCTCGATCGTATAGTCGAACCCGACGCCCCAGGAGAGTTCGCGGGTTTTGCCGATGTCGTGAAGAATGACGCCCGTGAGCAGCAGGTCGCGGTCGAGAAGCGGGTAGTGAGCCGCGACGCGGCCAGCCAGAGTGAGCAGGCTGACCACGTGCTCGAGTAGTCCGCCCAGCCAGGCGTGGTGAAGCTGCCGCGCTGCCGGTGCTTCGCGATACGCGGTGGCAATCGCCGGATCGGCGAGGATCGTCGTCAGCAGCCGCTTGAGGTCGGGGTTGGTCATGCTGTCAACGCTCAACTCGAGCTGGCTCCAGAGCGCGGCTACGTCGTATGTTGTCGAAGGCAGCAGGTCGCTCTTGTCTACCTCGGCAGGCTGTGCGAGGCGAAGCTGGTCGACCTTCATCTGCAGGCGGTCATCGAAGCGCGAGGCGCTGCCGCGGGCCTTGACGATGTCGCCCTTGTCGAAGTCTTTCGCGATACGCGGGTCGCCTGGCTCCCAGATGCGGCCTTCAAGCTGGCCGGTCTTGTCGCCCAGAATGAGGTTCAGATAGGGCTTGTTGGTCTTGGTGGTGCGTTGCTGCTTGGCGAGAACCAGGAAATATCCGTCGAAGAGCTTTCCTTCGTCGAAGGCCACGAGATCGGCAATATAAATGTCTTTCATTCTGACCAGAAGACTAACGCAACTGGCCGCCATTGCCAAAAACGAAGCGGGCCTGGGACAGGGCCGACGCATATAAATGTCCATAGCTTGCTATATGCAGGGAGCGGGAAATA
>CAYQOQ010000178.1:0-8746 GCA_964419175.1 uncultured Occallatibacter sp.
GAAACCGACCAGATGGGCATTGTCTACTATGCCAACTACCTGGTCTGGTTTGAAATCGGCCGCGTCGAGCTCTTGCGCTCGCTGGGCCTGTCCTACAGCCAACTGGAAACCGACCACGAGTGCATTCTGCCGGTGGCCGAAGCCAGTTGCCGCTATCGCTCCCCGGCCCGCTACGACGACGAAATCCTCATCGAGTCCCGCCCCGCTCTGCTGCGTGGCTCCGTGCTCAAGTTTGCCTATCGCATCCTGCGCAAGGCCCCCAAAGGCGAACAGCCAACGCTCTTGGCCGAAGGAGAAACCGTGCACATCGTCTGCGACGGCCAACTGAACAAAAAGCCCCTGCCCGCGCACTACGTGGAAGCGCTGCGCGCTCTTATGGCCAAAGAGTAAGTCTCCAAAAAGGGTGGGAGTCCGCGCTATTCTGTTTGCCATGGAACCGACCCTGACCACCCCTCCCGAACTCCAGCCCATTCTCGCCGAACTCTCCGCCCTCGAGCCCATCTTTCACTGGCCGCCCGCGCGCATGACGCGCGCAGCTCTGGAAGCGATGACCGCCGATGGATTCTGGGAGGTCGGCGCATCCGGCCGCCGCTACTGCCGCGAGTTTGTGCTTGGCGAACTGGAGAGGCGCCGCGACGCCCCCCAGGCCGATGTCTGGGAGATCACGGACTTTCATTGCCGCAAGCTGGCCGAGGACGTGTACCTGCTCACCTACACGCTGCTTCAGTTCGAGACCCGCCTCACCCGCCGCTCCACCATCTGGCAGAAATCAGCCGAAGGTTGGAAGATCGTCTACCACCAGGGAACGGTCGTGCCAAACACCTAGGTTTTTACCACTTGTTCTTGTACCAATTTCGGGTGCCCCAGGTCCGGGGTCCCCAAGGACAGGTCTTCGTCCTTGGGGCGGAGGTCCCGCTTCTGGGACCTGGGAATGAGTACACTCAATCGCAACGTACGAGACTACGCGGCGCCTTCTCTCACGCCGTCATCGAAGGCGGAGCCTCGTGCTCGCTGGCGCCGAAGCTCTTGTTCGGCGTGCTCCCCATCGTGAAGACGAACGTCGCGCCATTCGCGATTTCCGCGTGCTTGAACCACACCCGCGAGTGCGGCTTGCCGTTCAGCGTCACCGACTGGATGTAAATATCCTTCGGCGAGTTGCGCTTGGCGATCACAACCAGTTCTTTGCCGCCGCCCATGTTCACAACCGCGCGGTCGAACAGCGGCGTGCCGAACACATAGTTGCCGCTCGTCGGATCGAAAGGATAGAAGCCCAGCGCGCTCACAATGTACCAGGCCGACATCTGTCCACAGTCCTCGTTGCCCGCGAGGCCGTCCGGCTGGTTGTCGTACATGGTTTCCAGCAGGCTTGCCACCCGTTCCTGCGTTTTGTACGGCGCGCCCACGTAGTCGTACATGTAGGCGATGTGGTGGCCGGGTTCATTGCCGTGCGCATACTGGCCCACCTGCCCCGCGATGTCCGGCGGCGCGTCGGGTGGCAGCTCAGGCGATGCCGCTAAAAGCCCGTCCAGCTTGGACTCAAGCGCTTCCCGGCCTCCCAGCAGTTGTGCCAGGCCCTTGGGGTCCTGCTGCACGCTGAAGGTCGTCACCCACGGGTTCGATTCCGTGTAGTCCCGCCACTGTTTGGAGTGGCCCATTTCATTGGCGGCAAACGGAGTGGTCCACTCGCCGTTATCGAGCCTCGGGCGAACAAACGTCGTGCTCTTGTCGTAGAGGTTGCGATAGTTGCCGGCCTGCTTGCGCAATTCGGCCGCATCCGCCTTTGCTCCTGCTGCCTCTGCCAGCACCGCGGCCGCCCATGCGTCGTAGGCGTAGTCCAGTGTCTTGCTGGTCGACTCCGGCTCCTTGTCGGCCGCGATGTAGCCCTTCGTCCGGAAAGCGGCAAGGCCTTGGTAGTCGTCCTCAAGAGCGCGTTTCCTCACAACCTTCCAGGCTCTGCCCGCATCGATTCCCGGAAGCCCTTTGGCAACCGCCTCGGCCATCACCGATACGGAGTGGTAGCCGGTCATGCAGCCCGTCTCCTTGCCGTGCAGCGGCCACACCGGCATGCCCGCCGGACTCTCCTCGGCCATGCGCACCAGGCAGTTCACAAGCGATGGAACGCGCTTGCTTTGCGTGAGAATGAAGAGCGGATGCGCGGAACGGTAGGTGTCCCACAGCGAGAAGGTGCTGTAGTTGTGCTCGCCCGCGCGGAGCGCGTGCACCTTGCCGTCCATGCCGCGGTACTGACCATCCGCATCGTCAAACAGCGTAGGAGCCACCAGCGCGTGATACATGCCGGTGTAAAAAATCTCCTTCTGCTTCTGTGTGCCGCCTTCGGTCTTGATGGCGGAGAGTTCACGCACCCAGGCCTTGTGCGCGTTTGCCCGAACGCCATCGAAATCCCAGCCCGGAATCTCGGCATTCAGATTCTTCTCTGCCCCTTCCGCGCTGACGCTGGAGATTCCCGTCTTCAGCAGAATCTTTTCGCCCTCAGTGGTCGAGAAGTGCACCACGGCCTTGACCGACTTGCCCTTGGCTTCGAGCGTTCCGGCCGCAAGCGACTGCTCGTCTGAGAAGATCTCCACCGACGTGAAGGGCTTGGAGAACTTCATCGCAAAATAGATTTCGCGGCCCATGGCCCACAGGTTCGTGCTGCGGCCGCCCACCAGCGTGTCGTTGCCCACCACCTTCACGCTCGACCAAACTACCCGGTCCGCTGGGCTGTCGCCCACATACGCGAGGTCGAGAACAAAGTGGCTGCTGTCGCTCTTGGGAAAAGTGTAGCGGTGAATTCCCACCCGCTCCGTGGCGCTCAGTTCGGCGCGAATATTCGAGTCCTGCAGCAGCACAGAATAGTAGCCCGGAACAGCGATCTCGTCGTCATGCGAGTAGCGGGAACTGTAACCTTCTTCCGGATGTTCGCGCCGGCCCGCGACCGTCTTTACCGGTCCCGTCCCCGGCATCACCAGAAAGTCCAGCAGGTCGGCGCACCCGGTTCCGCTCAGGTGCGTATGGCTGAAACCGCTGATGTATTTATCGTCGATATGGTAGCCGGAGCAATGGTCCCAATCGCTGCCCTTCCAGCCCGCATCGAGCGTGTCCGGGCTCAGTTGCACCATGCCGAAAGGCACCGTGGCGCCGGGATAGGTATGTCCGTGCCCGCCCGTGCCGATCCTGATCTTGACGTAGTCCGTTACGTCCGCTTTCGCAGCGGAATCCGGAACGGCGGACAAAGCGCGCACGTTCTTCAATCCGATTGTTCCCGCAACTGCCGAAACACCGCCAATGAATCTACGCCTGCTGATCATTCCATTGTTCCTTTGCTCTGGTTGTGTTGCGCTATCGCTTGGAAGCTGACAGGATTCTCCATGGCCGCCTGTAACTTCGACTGCCGATGCAGGCCGTCGCGAGGTCCCTGGAAATCATAGACGATGGAGTAGCGAGTCGTCGCGGTATTGAAGGAATGGCGAGTAAGTCAATTTGAAGGTACCGGCTAAAAAGGCTGCGAAAAAAGGCCTGTATTTGATTTTTGTGCGGAAGGAATTTTGCAGGGGATAAATGGGTGGGCTGAAACCCACCCCTACCAGCCCTCGCTCATTTTTCAGCATTTGCGGCACGACTGAAGTCGTGCCCTGTCACAAAGCCTTAAGGCATTGTGACCAGAAGGAGTTTTTTGCAGCCTGCTGAGCCCCAGAGGGAATGCTCGACGCGGGCTCAGCGCACAACAACCGCCATCGCAAAGCCGTCCAACCCCTTCACCCCCGCGGTCTGCATGGCAAAAGCACTTAGCCGCGGATCGGAAGCCATCATCTCCAGGCAGCGGCGCGTCCCCTGAATATCGGCATCCTTGCTCCTGGCGTCGATGACTCTTCCATGCCGCGCGATGTTATCCACCACAATCACCGATCCGCGCCGCGCGAGCTTCAGAGCCCATTCCAGATACAGCGGATTGTTCTCCTTGTCCGCGTCGATAAAGATCAAGTCGAACTTGCCGCCGCGCTCTGCCGCCAGCACCGGCAGGCTATCCAGAGCCGCTCCCACGCGCACATCCACGCGCCCCAGCAGTCCGGCACGCCGCAGATTCGCGCGCGCCACCTCCGCGTGCTTTGCGCTGAGCTCGAGCGAGACAATGCGCCCGCCCCTCGGCAGCGCACGTGCGATCCAGATGGTCGAGTAGCCGCCCAGCAAGCCGATCTCAAGCACGCGCCTGGCCCGCGTCAGCGCGACCAGCACCTGAAGGAATTTGCCTTGTAGCGGAGACACATCGATAGCCGGAAGGCCCGCCTTGCGGTTGGCTTTGAGCGCAGCTTCAAGATGTTCGTCGGAGGGCGCCAGCATGCCGCCCAGGTATTCGTCCACAGCGGTCCACAAGGGCTGGCCCGATTTTCTGCGCGCCATCTACTTCTCCCGCGCTACCACAAAGTCAGGCACCCATAGCAGGGCGCGCTTGTACTCGGACTCGGGCAGTTGGGCCAGAGCCTGGCGGCTCTGCTCCGCGTAGCGGTCGGCGACCGTCATTGCATATTCCACCGAGCCGTTGCGCATCAGAATCTCTCTGATCTGCTGCCGGCTCACATTCTCAAAGCTGCGGTCGTCCAGAACCCGCTGGATCGTCTGCCGGTCCTTGGCGGTTCCGTGGTCGATCGAGTGAATCACCGATAGCGTCGCTTTGCCCTCGCGCAGGTCGCTCGCCACAGGCTTGCCCAGAACCTCTTCGGTCGCCGTCAGGTCCAGCACATCGTCCACAATCTGGAAGGCCAGGCCCACTGTCCGTCCATAGGTCGCCAGCCGGTTCTCTTCGTCCTCGCTCGCCCCCGCCAGCACTGCGCCCAGCCGCATCGATACGGAAAACAGGCATGCCGTCTTGCGGAAGATCAGGTCGTAATACTCGGCTTCGGAGACGGCTTTGCCCAGCTTTTGAATCTGCAGCAGCTCGCCCTCGACCATCTGCTGCGTCAGCCCGATCAGCAGGTCAAGCACGCGCAGGTTTTTCTCTTCGAGCGCCACCTTGAAGGCCTGCATGTAGAGCCAGTCGCCGGCCAGCACGCATTTTTCATTGCCCCATGCTGTGTTTGCCGAGGGCCGTCCGCGCCGTGTGTCCGCGCCGTCGATAATGTCGTCGTGCACCAGCGTTGCCGTGTGCACCATCTCCACCACCGCGCCCAGCCGGATCGAGCCCTGCCCCGTGTAGCCCAGCGCATGCGCGGAGAGCAACAGCAGCGTGGGGCGTATGCGTTTGCCGCCGCCCTCGCGCAGGTATTCGGCGATCTCGGTAATCGTGCTTACGCCCGAGGCGGAGTCACGTCCCAACTCCTGTTCGATCGCTACCAGGTCGTCCCGCAGTAGATCGAAGACCTCTCTCGCCGTCGATGTCGCCAATGTGCTCAAAGCTCTCCGGTTCTCGTGTGCGAAGGTTTTTTGCAGCCAATTAATTCGTGCGGTAGTTGGTGAACTGCAACTCCAGGCCCATCTCTTTGGCCCGCAGCAGCGCAATGATCGATTGAAGCACATCGCGGTCCTTGCTGGAAATTCTGACCGTATCTCCCTGGATGCTGGCCTGCGCCTTCAACTTCGAGTCCTTCACCAGGCGCACAATCTCCTTGGCCTTTTCCACCGGAATGCCTTGTTGCAGGGAAATCTTCTGGCGCACGCTCTTGCCCGCCGCCGGCTCCACCTTGTCATAGGTCATGTTCTTCAGCGAAACGCCGCGCTTCACCAGCTTCTGCGCCAGAATGTCCTTCACCGCTTCCAGATGGTACTCCCCGTCGGAGGCAAGCTGAATCGCATCGTTGCCCTCCATCGTAATATCCGAGTGGGAATCCTTCAGATCGAACCGCTGATGAAGCTCCTTCAGCGCCTGATCGATGGCGTTGCGGACTTCCTGGATATCCACCTTGCTCGCAATGTCGAATGAATTTTCCTGAGCCATCTTCTTTTCCCTCAAACCCTATAGGGCTGCTGCATGCAATGCCTCTACCAGTTTCCCACGTCAACCCTAAGCTGAAACAGTTTCGAGAAGTTTTTCGTGGTCGTCGCGGCAATTTCTTCTACCGAAACGCCCAATACCCCTGCCAAAACCTCTGCCGTGTGCAGCACCCATGCCGGCTCGTTACGCTTGCCACGGTTGGGCGCCGGCGCCAGCCAGGGAGCGTCGGTCTCCACCAGCAACCCGTCCAGCGGCAGTCTGGCCGCCACATCCCGCATCGCCTGGGCCTTGGGATAGCTCAGATTCCCGGCAAACGAGATCAGGAAACCCATATCCAACGACCGCCGCGCCTGCTCCCATCCGGCTCCAAAGCAGTGCATGATCCCGCCCAGTCCGGTCGGCTTCCAGTGCTCGTCCAGGATTTCGAAAAGATGGTCCCACGCGTCGGTCGCTCCATCCTTTGGCCGGCAATGGATCAGAATCGGCCGCTTCCGCGCCGCAGCGACTTCGAGCTGCTGAATCAGCCCCCGCCGCTGGACATCGTGCGCTGCGCCTTCGTGGTAGTAATCCAGGCCAATCTCCCCGCAGGCAATCGTTTCCGGCTCCGCCAGCAGCCCATCCAGCTTGGCCAGCACCGCGTCGTCGATCTCCGGCGTGTTGTGCGGATAAACGCCCGCGCTCGCGTAAAGTCGCGGAATCCCGGCGCCGCTTTGGGGCAGGGAATTGAACTCGCGGCAAATTTCGAGTGTCTGGTGCATCTCGGCCGGCCCCTCGCCAATGCCAATGGCCAGTACCGCGCCCACGCCAGCCTCCCACGCACGCGCCAGCATAGCCGCGCGGTCTTCCGCGTAGCGCGGGCTGTCAATGTGCGCATGGGAATCGATCAGCAAGGTTGCCTCAGGTTGCGCTGCATAGGGGAAGTTTCTTCCTGTATTACCTAAGTCTAATTTAATGGAATCGATGGAGGATGCACCACGTGCAGTCCCAGATGCTTTTCGAAGGGTTCGAAGTCGCTGTCATGGTGCAGCAACTGGTGGCCTTTCTCAATGCAGAATGTGGCGATGATGCAGTCGATCGTCTTGCGTACGGTGAACCCAAGACGCCGTAACCTGCGAAAGTTTTGTGCTGCCGCAACTGCGAGATTCGCCGCTACCCCGTCGAACACCGGAAAGGTCATCAACTCTTCGCGCGTTTCACTGAAGTGGCGATCACGGCGGATTCCCTGCAAAACCTCGCAAAGGATCAGGCTCGTCAGCCCAATCTCCTCGTGACCGATCGCGCTTTCAAGCCAGGTGGTCTGGTCGTTCACCCTGTCGTTCAGGTAGTCGATCCAAACCGAGGAATCTACGATTACCATGCGGACTGCGCCTTCTTCATGCTCTGTTTTTGGCTAGGCTGCGGGTTCTTTGAGTTTTGCCTTCTCGAATTCTTCTTCCCAATTCATAAAGCGGCCTTCGCGCATGGCGTCAAGATCGCCTGCCCATTGGACTTTGCCCCGAAGCTTCTTGATGCCTTCCTGCTTCTTCAGTTGCACCACTTTGCGCAACGCCGCCTCTACTGCGGCCTTCTTGGTGGAAGCCCCGATAGCCTTCATCGCCTGCCGCATCAACTTGTCGTCAATGTCGATATTGGTCCGCATACGCCGCGCCTCCCAATGTGTAAGTATGGCACGATTTATGTGTATAGGCAATCAGAACCAGCCAGTGCACCAGAACAGCAATCCTGCCTACTTCAACCGCGCCCCCAGAGGAACCTCTTCCAGGAATCCAGCCAGCACCGGTGCGCCATCGGGCAGTGAAGCCGCCAGCAGCATCCCATTCGACTCCAGGCCCCTCATCTTGCGCGGCGCCAGGTTGGCCACAATCACAATCTTCCGCCCGATCAGCTTTTCCGGCTCGTAGTACTGTGCAATGCCGGCCAGAATCTGCCGCTTTTCATAGCCCAAATCGACTTCGAGGCGCAGCAGCTTATCGGCCTTCGGAATGCGTTCCGCCACCAGAATCTGCGCCACCCGCAATTCCACCTTCACAAAATCGTCGATGGAAATATGCTGGGTCTCTTCCACCGTTGCCGCCGCAGGTGCAGCCGCTGGAACCGCGGAAGAAGTTGCCGTTACAGCAGGAGCGACCGCCGCAACAAGATCTGTAGTCTCCGCCACTTTCGGTGCAACCGCCGCAGGAGTCTTCGTCGCCGGTGCAGGCACAGCCGCCGCAACGGGCGCAGCAGTCTGAACAGCCTTAGCGGCAGCCTCCGCCGAACCACCCGCCGCTTCAATCACCGTTTTGTTATTCTGTTCCTCGATATTTTGCATACGTTCAACCGCGTCCTTTTCCGCGCGTGGAAACAGCGGTGCCGGCTCGCCAAACTTCGTTCCGGCCTTCAACCCGCCCCACGCGAGATTCGTTAAAAATGATGTTTTTGCTGCCTCGGCAATCTCGCCCTGCCCAAGCTGTCGCCAAACCTTCGCGGCCGACTCCGGCAGTATCGGATACACCAGCGCCGTAATCACGCGAATCGCCTCAGCCGCCGTCGCCAGCACGCGCGCCTGCAGCAGCGCATGATCCGCATCGGACCGCTCCGCCGGCTTCTTCCACGGCGCATTCGCCGTCAGGTAGCCATCCGTTTCGGCAACCAGCGTCCACAGCCCCTTCAGCGCCTCGGAAAAATTCAGCGCATCAAATTCCGGCCCGAAGGCAGCAATGGCCTGCACCGCGCTCTCGCGCAGAGCTATCTCGGCCGCCGTCTCCGTACCCGTCTCCGGCACCACCCCGCCGAAGTACTTGTGCACCATGTTCACCACGCGGCTCACCAGGTTGCCGT
>CAYQOQ010000179.1:0-8580 GCA_964419175.1 uncultured Occallatibacter sp.
CGGCGGCGGACTCGCAGACCGAGGTCGAGGTGCACGTGCTGCAGGGCGAACGGCCCATGGCGGCGCAGAACCGTACGCTGGGCAAGTTCAAGCTGGCGGGTTTGCCTCCGGCGCCACGCGGCGTGCCGCAGATCGAGGTCACTTTTGACATTGATGCGAACGGCATTTTGAACGTGACGGCGAAGGACAACGCGACCGGCAAGGATACGCGCATCACCATTACGTCGAGTTCAGGTTTGAGCAAGGACGAAGTGGAGAAGATGGCGAAAGAAGCCGATTCGCACGCGTCCGAGGACAAGGAGAAGCGCGAGGAGATTGACGCGCGCAACTCTCTGGACGGCATGGTCTACAACATCGAGAAGATGTTGAAAGAGGGTGGCGACAAGATCCAGGGTCCGGAAAAGAGCGAGGTGGAGACGGTGCTTGCGGAATCGAAGAAGGTTCTGGAAGGCACGCCGAGTTCTGCCGAGCTGAAGGCGCAGCACGAGAAGCTGACCCAGGCAAGCCACAAATTGGCCGAGGTGATGTACAAGGCCAAGGCTGCGGAACCTGGGCCTGCGGGCGCTGCACCAGGCGGGGCTCCGGGAGAGCCGGCGGCCGAGCCCAAGAAGGACGATACCGTCATCGACGCCGAGTATGTAGACGTCGACGAAAAGAAGTAGGACTGGCCGGAACTGGCCGTTCAGGCAGACCCGCCCGTTGGGCGGAACAACTCAAGGGTTTGGGGGACGAGTCTTGTCGCCCAAACCCGAAAGCAATACAGAGAAGGGTTCTGGGATGCATATTCTCAGGCAGATCGCTTTTCTCGTCATCTTCTACACCGTTTTCTACGCTGTCGTTTGGTTTGTAAGCAAGTGGGAAGATGAAAGGCAGCAGAGACGCAGAACTATCACGAGGGAGCAGGACTCGGAAGAAAATGATGCGCGTTCACAAAAGAACAACGGCGACTTATCAGCTTGAGCATCACAGTCCGAAGTAGTAGCGAGGCGATCCGAATGGAATCATTCAAGGCAAGGGTTCAGCACGGAGATTGGGACGGAACGGCAGCGGCTGACGTTAAAGACTCATCCTCAGTTGAGGAGTATTTAGAGAAGAAGGGACTAATTCATCCTGGAGGGTCTCTCGTAGCAATTTCTGTCTCACCGATTGAGAAACGGAGCACAGCCGGCGGTGGCATTGTCGTCCGCGCATTTTTCTATAAAGGTGAGAATTTCGATTCGATAGCAAATGAGATCGCATCAAGTAAGGAATCAATTCCAGTACGTGAGGCTAGGGTTGAGTTGAGGCCGGAGTAGTTCTTTGACCTGTTTGAGGATTTCGAACTGGTATTGAATTGGTCCGACGCTGGGCTAGACGGGCGTCAGTATACGGTTGTTCCTTAGCTTTGCTATCAGGGAGCTATAAGAAATGTCATATGACCACTATGAGGACGAGTATCACCTGACGCCAACAGGATGGAAGTCTGGGACTTCGTATTATTACGGCAAGGCAGAACAGGAAGTAAAACTTCCCCCAGATCGAGTTCTCACAATTGTCAGAGAAGTAAAGCAGCCTTCAGGCTGGTCTCCTGACGATATTTCATGGCGCGAAAAATGGCGTTCCTTGGATGTCCCTCCCGAAGAAATCAAAGAATTCATCGAGCAATTTGGGAGTCGGCCACCTGAGCCTAACAAGGCGGAGTTCAGCAAATTAATCACTGATTCGCTAATGAAAAAGTGAGATCCGCCGGATACCCAAGCTCTGTCGCAATCCCTAACGATTTGTCCAACGTGGACTCCAGCAATAATTGCATCGACTAGTGCAATGCACTACAATGAATCTTGCCTGAAACGCGCCCCATCACGGTAGTGGAAATGGACGAATACCTCCGTGCGACGAAGAAGTTGATGGACGATGAGGAGCGAGCGAAACTGGTTGGGTATCTGGCCTGTAATCCAACCGCGGGCGACCTGATTCCTGGAACCGGCGGTGTGCGCAAGATTCGCTGGGGGCTTGAAGGACGCGGCAAGCGAGGTGGAGCGCGGGTGATCTTCTTCTTTCACGATATGGAGATGCCGCTGTACATCCTTGAGGCGTTCGCCAAAAACGACCGTGCGAATTTGACCCAGTCTGAATGTCACGAGTTGCGGCAGGCCACGGAGCTAATTGTGGAATCTTACAAGCGACGGAGGGCGGGACGATGAGCAGGAGAGTTGCCGACGGTATTCTGCGTGGACTGAAACAGGCGCTCGCCTTCGCGGAGGGCACCGCCGAGGAAGGTACTTACGTCGTTCACATTCCCGCCGAGATCGATGTGAGAGCGATTCGCGGGCGGCTGGGAATGACGCAGCAGGAGTTTGCTGTCTGTTTTGGATTCAGCGTAAACACGGTGCGCCATTGGGAGCAGGGACGGCGCGTTCCCGAGGGGCCGACGCGGGCTTACCTGATGGTGATTGATCGCGAACCGCAAGCTGTGCAGAAGGCGCTTCGCATCGCATGAGTTTTTGCCGATAAACTTTTGAAATCATTGGCAGGATTCATGCATGAAAGGCACAAAGCAACTCGTACGCGAAAATTGAGATAAGAAAACACACAAACTATGCCCACGACAAACAAAGACTATTACGCGACGCTTGGTGTGAAGAAGACTGCCACCTCGGATGAGATTCGCAAGGCGTTCCGTAAGGCTGCGCGCAAATATCACCCGGACGTGAACCCGGGGGACAAGAAGGCCGAGGAGAAGTTCAAGGAGATCTCCGAGGCCAACGATGTCTTGAGCGACGAAAAGAAGCGCAAGGTGTACGACCAGGTGGGCTTCTACTCCGACCAGATAGACCCGGCGCAGGCGGCGGCGTATGCGCGCCAGCAGGGCGGCGGTGGCGGGCGGTCGCAGGTAGACTTTGAAGGGTTCGACTTCTCCGGCTTTGGCGGGCCGGGTCACCAGGCGGGGCCGCAGGCTGGCGCTGCTGGTTGGGGTAGCTTCAAGGATATTTTTTCCGGCATCTTCACGGGGGCGCAGCAGGGGCATCAGCCGCACGGGCCGCAGCCGGGGACCGATCTTGAATACCAGGCGACGGTGGACTTCTGGACGGCGATTCGCGGGGGGCAAGCACGGATTCAGATCAACCGGCAGGAGACCTGCCCGACCTGCCATGGGCAGGCGTCTACGGGCGGTTTGATGCAGTGCCCGGAGTGCAACGGCACCGGTCAGGTGACGCAGATGGGCGGGCGGATGAAATTCAACATTCCCTGCCCGCGCTGCCAGGGGTCGGGGCACACCTCGAATATGTGCGGGACCTGCCACGGCGAAGGCACCGTGAACCGGACCGAGGCGGTCGAGTTCCGCATCAAGGCGGGCACGCGCGACGGTCAGCGGATCAGGCTGCAGGGCAAGGGCAACTCCGGCGTAAACGGCGGGCCGGCCGGGGACCTGTTCCTGATTGTGCGGACCGGGACGCATCCGGTGTTTACGCGCGTGGGCGATGATGTTCAGTTGACTGTGCCGGTGACGGTGGCCGAGGCCTCGCTGGGCGCCAAGGTGGATGTGCCGACGATCGATGGACGCGCGCAGTTGAAGATTCCCCCCGGCACGCAGAGCGGGCAGAAGCTGCGCATGCGCGAGCGGGGCATTGAAAATGCGCAGCGGCCGGAGCAGCGCGGCGACCAGATTGTGACCATCGAGGTGGTGATTCCTCACCTGCAGGATGAGCGCAGCCGCGAGATCATGCGCGAGCTGGCCAAGCTGAATAACCAGGACCCGCGGGTAACGCTGTTCGACAAGATGGGGTAAGAGCAGGGAATAGGGAATAAAGTGCCGAGATGAGAAGTTATCGGACAGGGCGGTTAGGGTAAGCTGAGTTCGGGAAAGTTACGATGGCGGCAAAACGTAAATCCAAAGGCGTGTACATGATCTCGGCGGTGGCCGAGATGTATGAGATTCATCCGCAGACGCTGCGCCTGTATGAGCGCGAGGGTCTGTTGAAGCCGTCGCGCACCGAGGGCAATACGCGCTACTACACGGACGAGGACCTGGAGCGGCTGGAGTTCATTCTGAACCTGGCGCGGGACCTGGGCGTGAACATCGCCGGGATCGCCATCATTCTGCAGATGCGGGAGCGGATGGAAGAGATGAACCGGCAGATGCAGAGCTTTGTGGAGTACGTGCGGACGGAGATGTTGTCGCGGTTCCAAGCCGCGGCACCCTCTACGGGTGCGGCGATTGTGCCGATGCGCAGGCCGGTCGTGATGCCGAAGCCGGTGGTGGTGCACAAGCCGGTGGCGGGGAAGAAGGGGTAGAGAGTCTCTGCATCTTCTGTCGAGTGCGCATTCCCTCGGGGGCTAAAGCCCGCTGTTCTTGATGGTCCAAATGTACGGGCTAAAGCCCGTACCCTTCAGTACGGCGAGTTTCCCGCATACGCTGAAGGCTGAATCTCCCCAAAGTGATCTCTGACTGAACAAACTCTGAACTGAAGCCTCCTCTCTTGCCGGTTGCAGGTATTCTTAATTCTGCATGTCGTACGTTCTGTTTGGCCTGGCTTGCTTCGGAGTGGTGACGTCTTCTGTGTTCGCGGGGATGGTGCTGTGGGCTGTCCCTGCTTATCTGCGGGAGCGGCGGGCGGCGTTGGCGCAGCTCAAAAAGCTGCCAGGGTTTACGCCGCCGCTGACGCTGCTGAAGCCGGTGCATGGGGCCGAGCCGGGGCTTGAGGCGCATCTCGCAACCTTCTTCGAGCAGGATTATCCGGAGTACGAGATTCTGTTTTGCGCGCGGACGGCGGACGATGCCGGACTGGAGACGGCGCGGCGCGTGGCGGGGCGATTTCCCAATATTTCAGCGCGATTCTTCTCGACCGGCGGGGAGCCGGATTACATCAATGCAAAAGTGGCCTCGATGGAGTTGATGGAGACCGAGGCTGCCTACGAGATTCTGGTCATCAGCGACAGCGATGTGCGCGTGACGCCGGATTATCTGCGGGCGGTGGCGCTGCCGTTTGCCGACGAGAAGGTGGGCGCGATGTGCTGCCCGTATCGTGGCGTGGCTGCGGAAGGAGGCTTGTGGGCGCGGCTTGAGGCCGTGGGCATGAGCGTCGAGATGACCTCCGGCGTGCTGGTGGCGCGGATGATGGAGGGCATGCAGTTTGTGCTGGGGCCGACGATGGCCTTCCGGCGCGAGGCGATCCGGCGGATGGGCGGTTTCCGGGTGACGGCCGACTATTGCGCCGACGATTTTGTGCTGGGCAACGAGACATTCAAGCTGGGGCAGAGGGTTGCGCTGAGCACGCACGCGATTGACCACATGGTGATCAATTCGAGCTTCTGGTCGTCGATGAAGCACCAGGTGCGATGGATGAAGTCGACGCGGTTTTCGCGGCCCAAGGGACACTTTGGAACGGCGCTTACGTTCAGCGTGCCGTTCGGGTTGCTGGGGCTGGCGGCCTCGGTTTGGATGGGGCATCCGTGGTGGGGCTTGACGCTTCTCGGCTGGAGCGTGGCGAACAGGCTGGCGATGGCGGTTGCCGTGGGCGGCCTCGTAGTGCGGGACCGCAGTTGGTTTGGGCTGCTGGTGCTTTATCCGCTGCGGGATTTGATGGGGTTTGGATTCTGGGCGGCCAGCTATTTTGGGCGAAGGATTTTGTGGCGCGGCCGGGTGTTTGAACTGCTGCCGGGCGGGAAGATGCGGGCGGCGGAATAGTCGAGATTGCCGTCGCCCAGCGTTCTCACAATCCAACCTCGAGACCGTCCACTTTGCCGCGCGGGCGAAACAGGCAATCGAAATCGACAGCCGATACATTATCCATTCCGTGGTAGCCCACCGCCTGGATTTGTGCGGGAACGAAGCCGGCATCGGCCATATACTTCAGCGCTTCATGGAAATGCCATTCGCCTTTGTACGTGTGGATCACAGGCAGTTCCATCAGGATGCCGGCCACGTGCGCGATGGTCTGCTGTGCGCCCTCGATGACCTGCTTTTCGTAGCCCTGGGTATCGATCTTCAGAAGGATGTTTCCCGGCAGCGACGCGGTGAAGTGATCGAGAGGGAAGATGGGGATCTCTTCGGTGTGGTCTATTTCCATGCGCTGGTCGTGCAGGCCTGCGACGCTGCTCAATTCGAGAAACGAGTTGAACACGGAGAGCTTGGAAGCATGGAGAACCGCGGTTCCCGAAGCCGCGCCCAGGCCGCAATGATGGGCTTCCCAGTTGCCGTCGGCGGCTGCTTTCTTTGCAAGCGCCTGAAATGCGGACTCGGTGGGCTCAAAGGAGATGATTCTGCCGTGGAAGCCGTCGGCACGTAGCGACTCGCCAAACTGACCGATGTTCGCTCCCACATCGACCACGGTGTCGATCTTGCGATCTTCAATGAAATCCATCAGGTCTCGAACTCTGCGCCTGCCGACGTGGATAATTCCGAGACGTTTATACGCTGCCCTTACGATGCGATTCACCAGTGCGTACTCCTCACGCCTATTCTATTGGCTTGAGCCCTGGCGCATACCGCGCGGAGGGGGGCGGGGACTCGCAACTCAATTTCTAAACGCAAGAATGGGCGCGGCAGGTTTGATCCTGGTGCTTTATCCAGTGCGGGATCCGGTGGGACCCGGGTTCTGGACGCCAGCTACTTTGGTCGGCGGCATAGCGCTGAAAGATCCCTAGAACTAATAACCCGATTTGGTATATCCCAAAAAGGGTTTTATTGTTCTCCCACGGATCAATGACAGTGGGAATCGACGAACAAGCCAAACTTCGTGGGCAGTTTATTCAGGCGCGGAAGAACGCAGGACTTACCCAAGTGGGGTTGGCCGAGCGGCTCGGACGCCCTCAATCCTTTGTGTCGAAGTATGAACGTGGTGAACGGAAGCTCGATGTAATCGAGTTTTGCGAGGTTTGCCGCGCTCTCGAAGTTGATCCCGTTGCATTTCTGCGGCGCTTTTGTAGCGAGGGGTCATGAAGATCGTAAAGGTCTATACGTTAAAGAGCCGAGGCGCCTATGCTGCCCGGAGCACTGGAGAGCGACTCGCAATCAAATTCACGATGCGATCCAGAAATGTGAATGGCCAGTTGGCAGCGGTTCTTTCACTATCTATCCGGAGAGCGGTAAGGGGCGCGGAAGAGGCAATGGTGTAAGGCCTATTCGCGACAGGTTTGTTCAGTCGCTAAAAGCAGAAGGATGGACAATTGAAGGAAAGGCTAAGAATGCCTTGGATGAGCGTCTTGGCGATCTCAATGCAGTTCTTCAGGGACCGAACAAGCCGATCGTCGTGGAGTGGGAGACTGGCAACATTTCCTCGTCACATCGTTCGATGAACAAGTTGACGCTGCTCTTGAAAACTCAGATCATTTCAGCTGGAGTGCTGGTTATACCCTCCCGCAAACTCTATGTGTACCTTACAGACCGGATAGGCAATATCCAAGAGATCAAACCATATTTTGCTCTTTGGAAGTCCGTGCCCTGCCGCGAGAGCGTTCTCGAAATCGTCGTGATAGAACAGGATGCCGTCAGCAATGATGTGCCGAGAATCCCAAAGGGAACAGACGGACGGGCATTGGTCTAACGTTCGACGAAGTCGTCATTTCTGTGGGATTGAATTTGACCGGATTCAAGCCGGTCAATGATTTCATCCGCAAAATCTATTTCGGTGCCGAGCCAGTGACGATGCTTTCTTTCGCAAACGGCAAAGGTCGTTCCACTTCCCCCAAATGGATCAAGGACAAGATCGCCAGGCACCGTTGACATTTCTATCACGCGGTCGAGGATCTTTGTGGAAAGCGCGTTGGCGGGACGGTCTTTCGATTTGTATTTCCAATGGCGTACCGGTGGAATATCCGTCCAGACATCCTTGAGCGTCACGCCCCTTGGGTTCATCGCATCGCGGTGACCGCCGTAATCCTTGACCTCTCCTCCGCAATGTCGGCAAATCAGGATAGATGTACGAATCCTATGAAAGGTTTTCGGCTTTCCTTTTGTGTAATAAAGCAGGCTGTAATGAGAAGGATGTAGTCGGCCTGGGATTGGTAAACAGGCGGATATTTCGACAGCAATCCAGTGGCGGAATTCCATCCCAAGACTTGAAAGAAATGCCCCTAGAAGCACATTCCATTTTGGAAGGTTATAGAGAAAGAGGGAGCCGCCTGGTGTCAAAGTCCGAACACACTCCGTCACCCATTGATGACACCAATCCAAATATGCCTTCTCGGAGAGAGAGTCGTTTGATCGATTGCCATATTCCTTGCCAAGGTTGAATGGAGGGTCAGCAAAGACTGTATCGACAACTTCATCTTTGACCCACGGCAGAATCGCCATGCAGTCGTCGGCATATAAGGCACCGAGACTCGATGTGTATATTGGGCTGATCTTCGCTTGATCCCTGATGAAAGGGCTGGGATTAAACGGAAGATCATCCCATTTGAGGGGACTCTGATGGGCCACGTTTCTATTACTCCGATGGCTAACAATAACCCAAAACAGGTTTGAGAGACAATCTGAATTTCTCGTAAATCAAGACGGTTCCACAAATGGGAATACCGTTTTCAAATCGGCCTACTTCAACGGCCGGTCGGTCCAGAGGGTTTTGTCGGCTAACGATTGGACGGGGTAGAGGCGGCCGG
>CAYQOQ010000180.1:0-8577 GCA_964419175.1 uncultured Occallatibacter sp.
GCTTCAGCAAGACTGGCACCGGCAAAATCAAGCGGGGCCAGACGAAGACGCGTCATATCCTTACGTCGAAACCGCCAAAAGTGAAGCGCAAGCTCGGTCGTACCGTGCTTGTTTCCGATGGCGACTACGCGAAGGTCGCGCGCATGATTCCCTACGCCTGACCACCTGCGGTGGGGCGGACCTTTTGGATTAGGTTCGTGCCACTGCTGCTGATGGGCTGAGATAAATCTTGGCCCCCGCCAGTTGCGAAACGCGTTCGCCACTGGCGAGAGATTCAGGCTTGAATGAGCGAGTGAAGAGGTTTACCGCCTGGCCCGGCAAGGGTTGGGCCTCCTGCCTCCAGCCGCGATGACCAACGAACGCAAAATGGAGAATACCCAATGCCCCGCGTAAAACGCAGTACCAAGCGGAATGACCGCCGCAAAAAGATTCTTGAACGCGCAAGCGGTTACTTCCTTACCAAATCCAAGCTCTACCAGGCGGCTCAGGAAGCCGTCGAGCGCGGCCTGAAGTTTGCCTACACCGGCCGCAAACAGAAGAAGCGCCAGTTCCGTTCGCTGTGGATTGTCCGCATCTCCGCCGCCGCCAAGCTGAACGGCACCTGCTACTCGCAGTTCATCAACGGCCTCAAGAAGATCGGCATCGAACTGGACCGCAAGGTCTTGGCCGACATCGCCGTGAAGGACCCAGTCGGCTTCACCAAGCTGGCCGAGCAAGCCAAAGCGGCGCAGGCTGATGCCAAGGCTGCGACGAAGGCAGCGTAAGAGCAAATTCGCTATAAAGACAAACGGCCCGGAGCATTGCTCCGGGCCGTTTTGTGTACGGGATAAATGGACGAAAAACAGATATATTCTCATTATTGACGCTGGGATGTCGAAAACGCCCGTTCATATGACTAAATTTAGCCTATTCTCTCCGATGGATTCAGACTTGGGGCGTGTACTGTAACTTCGGCAGACAACAGACTTACCTTTTGAGTACATAAGAGACAAAGCGCGGGATGCCCAGAATCGCCAGAAGCCAAAGGCGAAGAATAAATTCCATGAAATGACGTATATTTCAACTATTGACAAAATTTTGCCGATAACTAGAATATAGCGTAGTGTTTTTTTGCTATTAGGGTGATCTATGATCCATCGTTTGGAGATCGAGAACTTCTATTCCATCCGCGAGACGCAGGTGATCGATTTGCGAATCGGGGCGAAGGTGCCAGACGAAGAGGGCCGCTTTGCCCAGGTCAACGACGGCAGCAGGGAGCGGGTTCCGAAGACCGTTGCGCTGTTCGGGGCCAATGCGTCGGGAAAATCGAATGTGCTGAAGGCGCTGGCTTTTCTACGCTGGTTCCTTGTCGACAGCGTTAAGGAAGCACCCGGCGCCATGTTTCCTTACCTGCCCTTCGCCGATACAAAGGGGGCCTCCGCGACAACACGCATCAAGGTCGATTTTGATTGGTTCCATGACCTGTCGAATACCAATCTGCGCGAGATGGAAGGGCAACCCTATGGGCGATACAGCTATGAGGTTAGTCTGCACAACATCGTAGGTGAGGGCGGTAAAGTTCTTTCAGAAGTGCTGAGATCGCAACCTGCCACCGGCAAGTCTAAGAAAATATTCGAACGAACCCCATCTGGAAAGGTCCAGACGAACGTAAAATTCTCGATGAAGAAGTTTAGCCAGATCCTGGCCAAACTCCGAATGAACGCGAGTCTGACGTCTACGCTGGCACAGTTTGCGGGAGATTTTCCCATATCTCTCTTCTTGGTTTGGGCAAAGAGAATACCCTCAGATATATTCCTCGATCGGATAGATCTGCCCGATGCATCAATGGTGCAGTATTATGCGGCGAATCCAAAGATCATGGTGCACCTCAATGAGGTTATCCACCGCGTAGACCTTGGACTTCACTCGATGTCCCTAATCCAACTACCGTCGGGCCTCGAAGCGATGTTTGCCCACAATGGTTTGGATCGTCCTCTTGCCTTCCAACAGGAAAGCGAGGGAACGAAGAACTTTATCAAAGTGTTTCCATTCATAAAGGAAGCTCTCATTGTTGGCGGCATCGCAGTCATCGACGAATTGGATTCTACGATTCATCCGGCGTTGCTTCCTGAAATTCTGCGCTGGTTTCATGATCCGAAGGAGAATCCCCACAATGCCCAATTGTGGATGAGCGGACACAGCGCTTCATTGCTGGAGGAGTTGAAGAAAGAAGAGATCTTTTTCACGGAGAAGGATCAGCAGGGGTGTACGAAGATCTACGGACTCAGCGATATTGAGTCGGTGCGGCGCTCGGACAACTTTTACCAGAAGTACCTGGGAGGCGTGTACGGCGCTGTACCGCGGATTGGGTGAGCAGGCTGAGGATTCAGCAGCGTACCCGCATCTATTTGGGTTGCGAGGGCGAGAGCGAACAGTCGTACGGAAAGCGCTTGAATGAGATTGCGGATGCGGCAGGGTTGAGCTTGTTTCTCGATTGCGATGTACTGCAACCGGGAGGCGGCGACCCGTTGGCGCTGGTTCGACTTGCGGTCAGGCGCGTCCTCGAGAAGGTCAATAAACGTGGAACCTTCGCCTACCGCGCAGTTTTACTGGACAAGGACAAACTAGGCCAAGCGCTCGACCGGGACCGGCAAATCTCCGCGTTGGCTCACGAGCACAGAATTCACTTGATTTGGCAAGACCCTTGTCACGAGGGATTCCTGCTGCGGCATCTCGCTGAACATACGACAATGCGGCCGCAGAATTCGGACTTGGCCACTCAGACGTTAAAAAAGGCTTGGCCGGAATACCGAAAAGGAATGCCGGCCAGTGAGCTTGCCGCAAGAATCGACCGAAGTGCAATCGGCAGGGCAGCCTCTGTCGAGACTGACTTCTGCTCATTTCTCAGAGATCTCGGATTAGCGGCTTACCTCTGATACGGTTCCCAGGAACCCCTCCACTGCCTTCTGCCACAGTACGGGCTGATCGACGAAGTTCATGTGGCCGGCGTTGGGCAGAATCACGAGCTTTGAGCCTGCGATCTTTTCGTGCATTGTGCGGCTGAGCGAGGGATCGCACTCGTCGTGGTCGCCAACCAGAACAAGCGTCGGAACGTGGAGGATGGGCAGGCGGTCCACATACTCGACCGACTTCAGGTTGCCGTCGATCACGAACTCGCCGTGCTCGCCCCACATGGCGCGGTAAAGTTCCCAGTTGGAGGGAGCGTTGCCCTGCGCCGGGTCGTAGTTGGCGTCTGGGCGGGCGCCGTAGAGAAACGGAAAATAGCCCGTGCCCCAGGCAAGTTTTTCGTATTCATCCGGGTAGCGGCCGCGCTCCCACGGCTCGCCCTTGCCGAACAGACCGGCCTTCTCCAACTCGTTCATCCGCGCCAGCTTGGCGGGCGGCATGGCGGCCTTTTCGCGGGCCAGAACCTCGTTCATCTGCTGTGTGGAGGGGAAGGTGCTGTTCAGAATCAGGTGGCTCAGATTCTGCTGGTACTTGAGCGCGTAGGCCTGGGCCAGCACACCGCCGCAACTGTGGCCGAGCAGCGCAATCTTGCCCAAGCCGAGGGCTTGGCGCACGTCCTCGACGTCTTCGACCATGGCTTCGACTGTGTAGCGGCTTGTGTCCTCAAGGCGCTCGGATCGGCCGGAACCGCGCTCGTCGATGAAGATGAGCCGATGAGTGCGCGCCAGAGGCAGCAGCGAGGGCAGGAAATAGTCGTGGGTTGCGCCGGGGCCTCCATGCAGCACAACCAGCGGCGAACCTTTGCCGAACTCCACGTAGTAGATCAGCACGCCGTGGGCGTCGACGAAGCCCTCCTGTTGCGCATAAACGGCAGAGGGCGCCTGCGCCGCGGCAAGGGCCGGTTTCACGGCGAAAAGAGCGGCAACAATGAGTACTGGAACAAGGCGAAAGAGCTTCATGGAAACGAGCATACCGGAAATTCCTGCCACAGTGATTTATCCTGACCTTTACGCATGACGAACGAAACGATTCCCAATTTGACGGTATTTGACGAGGCCTCGCTCGATAAAGCCTTTGCCGTGCTGGAGAAACAGGCCAGCGACGCGGCACGGGGGCTTGGCAGCCCCGAGGCTGTGGAGGCATTTCGCCTGGAGTGGCTGGGCCGCAAGCAGGGCCGGCTGAACGAAGTATCCGGCCGCTGGCTGAAGTCTGCGCCCGTGGAGGCCAAGAAGGCGCTGGGCGTGCGCTTCAACGCTCTGAAGGCGACGGTGGAAGGCCTGCTGGACGCGGCGCTAGGCGCTGGGCCGAGCGACGCAGCACTGGCCGCCGAGGCCATCGACATCACGCTGCCCGGCACGCAGCGTCTCGTCGGAGCCGAGCACCCCATCACGCGCACGCTGAACGAGATTACGAGTGTGTTTGCCGCGCTCGGCTACTCGGTCGGCATGGGGCCCGAGGTCGAGACCGACTTCTACAACTTCGAGAGCATGAACTTTCCTCCCGGCCATCCGGCGCGCGACACGCAGGACACGCTGGTGGTGGCGAACCAGGAGCGGCGTCCGCAGCGCGACCGTCTGCTGCTGCGCACGCACACCTCGCCCGTGCAGATGCGGACCATGGAACAGCAGGCGCCGCCGGTACGGATCGTGATTCCAGGCAAGGTTCATCGCAACGACGCGGCCGACGCAACCCACTCGCCCATCTTTCATCAGGTCGAAGGCCTCTGCGTGGACACGAACATCACCTTCAGCGACTTGAAGGGCACGCTCGACCACGCCATGAAGGCGCTGTTCGGTTCGGCCGTAAAGACGCGCTTCTTTCCCTCGTTCTTTCCGTTCACGGAGCCGAGCGCGGACGTGCAGATCAGCTGCATTTTTTGTGGCGGCAAGGGCTGCCGCAAGTGCAAGAACTCGGGATGGATCGAGTTGCTCGGCTGCGGCATGGTGGACCCGGCGGTGTTTGCCTTCGCGGCGGAAAAACAGCCTGCTTACGATTCGAAGAAGATTTCCGGCTTTGCTTTTGGGATGGGCGTCGAGCGTATCGCAATGATGAAGTACGGGATCAGCGAGATCGGGCAGTTTTATGCAGGAGATATGCGGTTTTTAGGGCAATTCATTTAGCAAGCCAGCGCGCTTCGCGCAAGCAAGTCAGCGAGTCAGCGGTATGAGCAGAACCAGGCATTATCGTGATCTGATCGCATGGCAGAAGGCCATGGAACTAGCTCGATTGGCTTATGAACAGACCGAAGATTTTCCGAATTCGGAGACATTTGGCTTGCGCATGCAAATTCGCCGATCGGCGGTGAGCGTGGCGAGTCACATTGCGGAGGCGCATGGCAGGCTTAACGATACTGAAATGCGTAAGGGGCTCGGCTCCGGCCGAGCTGCACTCAATGAGTTTGAGACACAAACAGAGCTTGCCAAGAGTCTCGGCTTTTTTCAAGCCGGTGTTGCTGATACCCTGCTGGAGCTTTCATCGGAAGTCGGGAAATTAATCAATGGCCTGATTGGCGTACTGGACCCGAGTCCTCGCTGACTTGCTGACTCGCTGTCGCGCGAAGCGCGGCTGGCTTGCTAAGAGAGAAAAATACGAATGAAGATCCTGACCAAATGGTTGAGAAGTTACCTTCCCGGACTGCCGGTTGACGACGCACAGCTCGCCGAAGATCTGACACTGCGCGGCATTGCCGTCGATGGCATTTATCCGCTCGGTGCGGGAAACGGCTCGTTCTACGAAATGGACGTAACCACCAACCGCGTCGATGCAATGAACCACTACGGCGTGGCGCGCGAGGCGGCTGCGATTTATGGGCTGACGCTGCCGGAGCTTTTGTATGCACTGCCAAAGCCCCGCCCGGCCGGCCAGGCCTTCTCCGTCAAGATCGAGGCCGAGGACGCCTGCGGGCGATTCACGGCGCGGGTTTTGCGCGATGTGAAGATCGGCGAATCAAAGGACTGGTTTGCGGGCGCGGAGGTTTCGACTTACTTTTCGCTGCTGGAGCAGAAGCAGATTTCGAATGCGGTAGACGCAACCAACTTTGCATGGCTCGCAATGGGCCAACCGACACACGTATTCGACCTAGACAAGATCGAGGGCGGCATCGTGGTGCGGCGCGCGCGCAAAGGGGAAAAGCTCAAGACGCTGGACGGAATGGAGCGCATCCTCGACCCCGAGGATCTCGTTGTCGCCGATCATGCGAAGGCCCTCGGACTCGCCGGAGTGATGGGTGGCTGGGACACGATGATTACCCCAACGACCACGAATGTATTGGTGGAGGCGGCGTGGTTCGATCCCATGGCGGTTCGCCGCACTGCGCGGCGGCATGGGCTGCATACCGACGCCAGCCATCGCTTTGAGCGCGGAGCCGACTTCAATGCGTGCCCGGTTGCCTCGGCAATCGTGAGCAGCATTCTGCTTGCCAACGGTGGCTCAATTGAGGGCGAGCTTGTCGACGTGCGCGTGGATGCGCTCGAGGCGAAGACCGCACTGCGCAAGCCGGTCGCGCTTGCACTCAGCGAAGTGCAGCGGATTCTTGGCAAGACGGTAGACGAGGAAGGCATCACGGCGGCTACGGTCGAAGGCGTGCTGCTTGCGCTGGGATGTAGATTAGCGAGTCAACCGGGCGATAAGGCTGCATGGCAGGTGACGCTGCCCAGTTGGCGGCTCGATTTGGAGCGCGAGATCGATCTGATTGAAGAGGTCGCGCGCGTCTACGGCTACAACCGCTTTGCCAACACACTGCCCGCGTTCGGCGAGGGCGTGCGCGCACTGCCGTGGGCGGAGAGCGAGGCGGCTGTCAGGCGCACCCTGCTTTCGGCCGGCTTCCATGAGGCAATTGCAAGCACCTTCTGCTCGGCTGCGGAAGCGGCATTGACGGCGCCGCAACCTGGGCTCTTGGTTCCGCTTGGCAACCCGCTCAGCGAAGAGGCCGGCGTACTGCGGCCGTCGCTGGTGCCGGGCATGTTGACGATGATTGCCGGCAACCTGCATCGCGATGTGAGCGACGTGCGGCTGTTCGAGTTGGGAACGGTGTTCAGCGGAACGACAGAAAAAGTGGAAGAGCGGCCAGCGCTTGCCTTCGGCGCGGTGGGCAGTTTTCCGGAGCTTGGTGCGCTGCACCCTTTGCGGGCAATTGATTTTCACGATGTGAAGGGTGTGGTCGAGCAGGTGCTTGCGCGGTTCCAGGCGCGGTCCGCTTACTTCGACCGCTTCCCTGCCGAGGCTGGCCTCACGCCGGAGTGGCTGCATCCCTATCGCGCCGCGCGGGTTGTTGTGGAAGGCGCAACAGTGGGTTGGTTTGGGCAACTGCATCCGCGCGAAGCCGCGGCACGCAAGCTGAAGGAGCCAGTCATCGTTGGCGAGCTTTATCTGGACCGGCTCTACAAGCTGCCGTTGCGCAAACCGGCGGCGCGGGAGATTTCGCGCTTTCAGCCGGTGCGGCGCGACTTTTCCCTGGTGCTGGACAAGAGCATCGCATGGGAGCAGATCGACCGGGCGCTGGCGGCATTGCGCATTCCAGAGCTAGTCGAGTGGCGCGTACGCGAGGTCTTTCAAGACGCAAAGCTGGGCGAGCGCGAATACTCGCTGCTGCTGGGCGCGACCTTCCAGGCGCCTGACCGCACGCTGCGCGAAGAGGAATTGCAGAGCTTCCAGGCGCAGGTGGTCGAGGCTGTTGGCAAGGCGGGCGCGCGGCTGCGGACTTAAAGATTCGATCGGCGCTATACTTACACGGACAAAGCGCATTTGCGCGGAGGTTTTCCCCCATGACAGAAACATTTTGGGAACCCGGAGTGGAAGAGCAATCCCCAGCCGGGTCGCAGCTGCAAGAGCAGGCAACAGCGCCGGGATCACTGGCCCTGAGTTCGGACGATTTCAAGTCTCTGGAAGAGCGCATCTTGCGCGCGGTCGATATGGTGAAACGGGAGCGGCTGGCCCGCACCGCGGCCGAGGAACGCGCCACGCAAGCTGAAGCTCAACTGCACGAGCAGGCGCCGCGGATTGCGCAACTGGAGAAGGAATTGCACACGCTCCAAACCGAGCGCAACCATGTGCGCCAACGCATCGAGCGGCTGTTGGCTCAACTCGACGCACTGGAATTGTGAGGACTGGCATGGCTCAGGAACAACCCGTTCAAGCAACCGAGTACGTAACGGTTGAAATCTACGATCAGACGTATCACCTCTCCGGCCAGGACGTGGAGCACATCCGTGAACTGGCGGCGCGGGTCGACGCCAAGATGCGCGCTGTCGCCGCACAGGGCCGCACGGTGGACTCGCTGCGTGTGGCTGTGCTGGCCGCGCTGAACCTTGCCGATGAGTTGTCGCAGGCCGCATCGGCCGATCCGCTGCAAGGCCATGCGCGCGCCGCGAACTTGCGCGGACTGCTGGACGAAGTGCTTGAGAACGAGCGCAAGACCGGTTCCTAGAGTGCCTGAGCCGATTTGGGCGGCCCGGTTCCCAAAACGGCGGGGCAAAAACGTAGCACACTGCGCCCACCTTGCACAAGACTTGTAATTTCTCGCCGCGCCCCATACTATCCGCAATAGAAACCGGCCTGCAAAGCAGGTGGGCGATCAATGCTGGTTGAACCAACATTCAATGAACAGGGGCTCAACTCGACAATCGGTTCTGT
>CAYQOQ010000181.1:0-8571 GCA_964419175.1 uncultured Occallatibacter sp.
GCCCCCGGAGCCAGACGATGACTTCAATGTGGTGTAATCGGCCGCATGGCCGATCAATCCGGCTTCTAGCCGTAACCGAAGCCACCGCCTATTAGGCGGTGGAGAATTCACTCCTGCCCGGCGCAGCGGCATGAACCGCAGGTGGTTGATCTCACGTATCTTTGTAGTTCAACAGAGGCCTAAGGGCGCGGCGAACCATGACGAGGTAATCCCAAGCCGGCGTCGTAACCTGCTGGTTATACTCAATTCTGCCACGCAATATAGTCCAATCCTGCCAGCGAATATAGCCCTTTGCTGTCACCCAGTACACGAGAATCCTGCTATGGAGGTCCGAGAGAAAAGGCAGCATCATCCATGCCGGAGACGTGCCGAGATATTTCCTGATGAGTAATTTACGTGTGGCCGGTGATTCGGGCGCAACAGTTCACTCACCCTAAACCGAATTCGCTTTACTCAGCCAGCCAGGACCTCGGCAGAGGCCATGATGTGGTCGCGCGAGTCCCTTATTGCGCTATCTTCGGTGGAGTTACGAGATCGATGGGCATTGGCCACTGGACAGAGTGGTGGAAAAGCGGGATATTCATCGGCGCAAGAGGGCGGTTTTTTTGAACGATAATACTTTGTCCGCGAGATCATGTCTCCGCATCCTTACTGCTTTGCCTTTGCTCGGAGAAAGAGCGAAAGGCCAGTGTCAGCATTTCTACGTATGTTCTGGAAGTTCTTGTAGACGGCCACACTCTTGGCGCGATCGCCCGAAAGCTCATAGGCGCGAGCAAGCCCCAGAGTGGCCATTGCACTGACCGGATCGGTGAGCGTCAATTGTGGATGATCGAGGATCTTTTGGAACTCCGCTGCTGCCTGTGCTCCTTGCCGTGCGACCAGATACGCCTCGCCACGAAAATAGATGGAATAACAGGTCAGATAGGCTATGCGCTCCATGGCATGAGAACCGAATTCATAGGGCCGGGCTGAGGCGAGTTCATTGAGGATGTCCCCGGGGTTATTCACTGGCGCGCCGCTGTGCAGTGCGGCCGCGGCGCGGACCATGGGAACATATTGATCGCGCACTATGGTGTTTTCAGGGAAGCGCCTGGCGAGGTCGTTGGCCAGGTGCAAGGCCTCGGCGGAGTCGCCTGCAACCGCCAATGCTACTGTGGCGACTGCCTCCCCTTCGCTTCCCGAAGAGAGTTGCAGAGCTTTTTGTGCCTGCAGCCTGGCCTGGCTCCGGTTTCCCGCCCAGGCATCGTTCATGGCCGACTGAGCCAGATAGAGAGAGGCGCTGTCGGGTTGCTTGGCGCCTAAGGCCATTTGGACCGCACGCTCTGAAATCGAGCGCGATTCATTCAACCTTCCTTCGCGCGCCGCCGCCTGCGCCTGGTAATCGAGCAGAATATCTTCAAACTCGGATACTCCCTTCAATTGAGCGGCTTGCCGAGCGATCTCCTGCGCGTCTCCCTGTTCGTAGGCAATCAGGTAGAGGCAGATATGGAGCCAGGGGCTGTCCAGTTGCCGTGCGCGCGCCGACTGGGCTGCGGCCTTGGCTTCCGGCAATCTCCCCAATGCCAGATAAGAGCTGACGAGGTTTCCATTCCAGATGCGGCTGCCGGGATTGCGCCGTATCGCCTCCCGAGTTGCGTCGAGGGCACGATCGTACTGCCCAAGCAGGAAATAGACGTTTCCGGCGTTGCCAATGGGAATATCGTCGTGCGCATAGATTTGGGAACGCAACTCGTAGGTCTTGCGCGTCTCCTCCAAATCACCGGTCACGAACTGGTGATAGAGCGAGAGGATAAACAATTCCTCATGCTGGCTGACATGCTTGCGCAGGGCGTAGGCATTGCGAAGATTCTCCGCCGCCTGCTCCAGTTCACCCATATTGACGTGGCAGACCGCGAGCCGCGCGTAGGCCATGGCAAACTTTGGATCGAGCGCAATCGCCCTTTGAAACAGATCCGCAGCTCCGGCTTCGTCGAGTTTGACGACATGGACCTGAAAACCAAGGCTGTAGGCTTGGAGGGCCTCCAAAGAGGCGGTGGTGACGTTCTCCGGTGGCGCGTCGTATTTCTGCACTGAAGCCAGTGACTCACCGAGGTGGCGGCGAAGCTTAGCGGCGCTTTTGGCCATTGCGTCGAGGACGTGTTCTTTGCTGTCGGACTGCGCCTGTTCTGTATCCAGAAGTTCGCCGGTCTGACAATTGATTGCCCGCAGGCCCAGGACGTATTGCTGGCCGAGAGCGGCGATCGATCCATCAATGACGACGGCTTTGCCGGTACGCTCACAAACTTCTCGCGCCAGATCCTCGGTCAGCCGCGTGTCCTTCTCCTTGCCCATCAGGGCCAGGGTTTGCGCGACCTGCGCATCGGATAGAAGGCTGAGATAGGGCGATTGCTCCAACTGGGCCGCCAACCCCTGGCGCAAGGCATGATCGAAGATCACATCCCCTGTCGTGTTGGTAAAGTCGGCCAGCACAAGTGTGCTGGTATTGGTCGTGGCACGGTTGTACGCGTGGGTCCAGAAAAAATAGACTCCTCCGGCCACCAACAGCGTTCCAATCGCAGCCAGCGGCCATCCCCACTGCCTGCTTCGGGGTGAGACAGGCGCCGGCGGGGAGATCTCGGCTGGAGGCGGCTCCGCGGCTTTGCGGGAGGAGAAGCATGGGGCATAGCCTCCCTTGGGAAGGGAGATCTGAACTGCATCCTCTTTGCCTTCGTGCGCATAGTAGAGATCAAGAGCTGAGCGCAATCTCCGCGCCTCAACGCGTACGACGGGGTCCGTACGGGTGTCGTAGGAGTCTTTGCGTCCGCAAACTTCGACGCCGATATGGTATTCCTTCAGATCTCCCGATTGGCCTTGCAGAGTTTTCTCAACAACATAACTGAGGAAATGCGTGAGACGTGCCGAGCGCAGAAAAGGGTCGCTCGCCAGGATTCCATCGAGAGCTTCTTTGACTTCGTCGTACGAAAGGGGCACTGAGAGTGATTCGAAGTTCTCAGACGCCGTTAGATCGAGATCCTGCAACTCCTGCTGTGTCATCTAACGGCCCGCGCCAAAACAACGATCCATTTTACCGTAAAAAGCATAGATGCTCGCGGCAGTGTGAGATCGCTGTCTTGCGATCCCGCACTCTGGTACGCATCACGAAAGTAACCCCACAAGCTTCGCGTCTGTTTACCTGGTGCCGCAGCCTCCTGAGTCCTATTCTCACGGCGTCTTTTGAACTTTCTTCCCCGATTTCGGTGAGCCGTTTTACGGTAAAACACTTACACCGCCCCCCCTGCATTCGCTAGGCTCACGGCACTGAAACTACACAGACTATGGTCGTCTGGCAGGGCGGTTGCCGACCTGCCAGCAGAAGTTATTTCGTTGCAGGACAGCCTTAGTGCGCTTAGCGAAACTCTCTCCGAAATACGATCTGCCGCCGCTGTTCAAAGTGCAGCCGGCGACAGAAGACCGAGCGTCTGCAAACCGCAGGCCGCACCTACTGACGATGTCGATGTATTGGGGTTTGTTGAACATGGCTGGGGGGCGGAGGAGCCTTCCATCTAAGTATCTCGTGCCCCCGTGAACTCAACCTGTCGTTACCCGCAAGATCCGCTCAGTTCGCGGGAAGTTTATCCAGGACTGAAGGACGTTTCACAAATTCCATCACTATCAGGCAGTTGGGCAATTCGGAGGGTACATATGCACTACAAACGGTTATCGCTATTGGCTGTCATTTTGGCTTTGGTCTCATTTCTCTCGGGATGCGGCGGCTCGAGCCCCGCGCCGTCCGTCTCGGTAACAGCGTCTGCATCTTCGGTGGACGGAACAAATTCGGTTACGCTCACGGCAGCTGTCACCAATGACAGGAACAGCGGCGGTGTAACGTGGGGCGTGAGCGGCGGTGGCGCGCTATCGGGTCAAACGACCACCTCGGTGACCTATACGGCGCCGACGGCAACCAGTTCGGCGCAGACGATTACGGTGACAGCGACCTCGGTGGCCGACACCACCAAGACGGGAACGGCAACGATTACGGTTCCCGCGGCTCCGTCGATAACGACGACCAGCGCCAATCTGGCGAGTTCCGTGGGATCGACCTATGCGGTGACCCTTGCCGGCTCGGGCGGTATCTCGCCCTATACGTGGACCCTAAGCAGCGGTTTGCTGCCTGCCTGTGTGAACATGACCCCGGCCGGGGTGATCAGCGGCACGATTACGGCTTCGTGTGCCGGCAGCTACACGCCGACCTTCACCATGACCGACTCGGGAAAATCGACCCCATTGAAGGCTACCCTGCAGCTGACGATGGTTATCGCTTCCGCGACTCCGATCAGCTTTGCCGGCACCGCGCCTGCCACGGGCACCTATAACGTGGCGTACTCGGGCAGCGTATCCGCAACTGGCGGAGTTGGAACCCTGACCTATGCTCTAGGCAGCGGTTCGACGCTACCGACCGGAGTGACGCTGAACCCAGCGAACGGCGCGATTAGCGGTACGCCAACAACGGTCGGCACCTATGGCTTTTCGGTGAAGGCCTCTGACGCATTCGGCGATACGGCGACTTCGGCGACTCACTCGCTGGTAATCAGTTATCCAGCCATGCAGGTCACGACGGGCACACTGCCGATCGGCTACGTGGGTTCCAGCTACACTTCGACGACGCTCGCGGCAACTGGCGGCGCAGGCGTCTCTTCCAACTACGCCTGGACCGTGGCCAACGGTTCGGCGCTGCCTGCGGGTCTCTCGCTCTCCGCGGCGGGTGTCATCAGCGGTGCCCCGAGCGGATCGGCGGGCACCACAAGCGTGACGTTTACGGTTACGGATTCGACCTCAAGCCTGAGCGCCAATGCAACGCTTTCGATCCAGATCAAGGCGGGGGTTACGATTACCGCGGCAACGCTGCCGACCGGCTATGTGGGTTCGGTTTATTCCAGTACTCAACTTGCGGCAACCGGCGGCTCCGGCACTTATTCGACCTGGGCGCTGGCAAGCGGCTCCTCGCTGCCTGCGGGCCTTTCGCTCTCAACAGCGGGCGCAATCAGCGGTACGCCGAGCGGATCGGCAGGCACAACGAACTTTACGGTGAAAGTGACCGACTCGGCCTCGAATACGGCCACGGCCAGCTTCAGCATCGCGATTGTGGCGGGAGTGTCGATCACATCCCCGACCTCGCTGGCAGACGGCTATCCCAACACGGCTTACTCACCTGTCACCTTAGCGGCAACGGGCGGTTCAGGTTCCTACACGAACTGGACAGTGACCAGCGGCTCGGCACCCGCGGGAATGGGGCTGAGTACGGCAGGCGTGCTGAGCGGCACTCCAACGACGGCCGGCAACTACTCGTTTGTCGTCAAGGTAACCGATTCGGCTTCGAATACGGCGACAGCGACTTTTACCTTAACGGTTGAGGCAACCCTGTCGATTTCGACGACCTCTCTACCATCGGCGGCCACCGGCAATGCTTACTCGCAGACCCTGGCGGCAACGGGTGGCTCGGGCGGCTATAGCTGGTCGGTTTCTAGCAGCGACCCGAATACTCTGCCCACCTACAACCTGAGCCTTGCGAGCAATGGCCAAATCACCGGCAACCCATCCTCCACCGGCACAGCCAACTTTACCGCGGTGGTCACTGACTCGACAGGCCATACGGCGAGCCAGGCCCTTAGCATCGCTGTCTCAAGCATGACGATCAACACCAGCACACTGACCTATGGCGCGGTTGGCACCGCCTACTCTCAGACACTGACCGCATCGGGCGGCGCGGGCGGTTACACCTGGACTGTAACCTCGGGGGCGAGCAACCTTGCAGCGCTCGGTTTGACGCTGACCTCGGCCGGCGTTCTTACCAGCAACGGCGCGGCCTTGGCAACCACCGGCAACGCGGCCTTCACCGTGCAAGTGAAGGACTCCAGCAACGCAACGGCAACGGCGAGCTATACCGTTTACGTCTACGCTGCGCTCACCTTGACCACGACGTCGCTGAATGCGGCGGTCTACAACGCGAATTACTCGGCGGCAGTTGCGGCGGTGGGCGGCTCGGGGAGCTATACCTGGTCTGTCAACAGCGCAACGATTCCGACGACGGGAACAGCGACTGCGCTAACCAGCGGTGGCGGCTTGACCGGCTCCAACAGCGGCGACGGCAACCTGTTGCTTGCCGGCATCCCCACGAGCTATGGAACCATTACGCTCGTGGTCCAGGTGACGGATCCGGTGACCGGATTCAATGTGAGCAAGACCTATACGATCACGGTGGCCTCGCTGGCGGTCTCGGTGGATCAAAACAGCGTGCCGCAGGGCATGGTAAATATGCCATACACCTTCGGCAACGTTGCGATCTCCAACGGCAGCGGTCCCTTTACCGTTACCTACACAAATGCTCCGGCAGGACTGGCGGGCAATTCCAACAATCAGCTTGTGGGAGCGCCAACATCTTCCGGCACAACCACGGTGACCGTGAAGGTAACCGACAGCTCGACGCCGACCAATCAAGTCGGCACGACAACCTTCAGCCTGCCGGTCGTTGACCAGACGGTGGGCACCAACAACAGCAAGCTCAACGGCCAGTACGCCTGCTACCTGGAGCGCTACTGGAATGGCGGCGTGACCGGTGGCGACGGCACCAGCACTCTGTATCGCGGCGGGGCGCTCTTTGCCTTTACCGCGAGTGGCGGCACAATCACCGGCGGCGAAATCGATACCAACTCTCCCGTGAGCGGCTACAAGCAGACGACCTCACTTACCGGTACCTACGCCATCGGCACGGATAACCGCGGCTATATCAGCCTTGCCAGCGGCTCCTTGCTCCTGTCGGTCGCCGGCAGCAACCAGAGCAGCAACGTCTTCCAGGAACTGGCTCTGACCGCAATGGACGACGCGGGCACTTCGCCCAGCGGACAGTCTGGAGCCGGCCACTGCTACAAGCAAGTGACCACCGCGCTGAGCGGCATTCGGCCCAGCGGCGGCTATGTTTTTGGCTTGTACGGCGAGAGTATGCACGGAAATACGGAGGCCGTAGCCGGCCAGGTCGTCTTCAGCGGTAGCGCGGCCACCGGCGTACAGGACATGGTCACCGGCGCAGGAACGCCGGCCAATGACACCTTCTCCAATACCACAACTACAACCGATTCCTTCGGACGCTTGGTGATGCAGACCTCGGGAGTCAACAATTCGGTTTTCTACGTGACCAATAACACCAGGGGCGATGCCCTGATCATGACCACGTCCGGTCACAACGGGTCCAACAATGCCGACTTTATGATCGGCCAGGCAAGGGCCCAATCCTCAACCAACATTGCGGCTACCTATCCCATCACTGGCCCTGCCGTGATGTACCTGAACGGCTCTGTCAACGTGTCCGGTGCATCACCCAGCTATAAAGCAATGGCAATGCAACTGACCGGCGGCACCAGCGCCAAGCAGGTCACTATCAACTCCATAGTGCAGAACAGGGCCGGCACCTTCTCGCTGGATACTGAGATGTACGGCCAAACGATGACTTACACGACAGATACCAGTACCGGCAGAATCATCTGGTCCGGTACAACGGGAGACTATCTCTACCTCTACGACACCAACGCGGCCGTGGTGCTGCTTGCCGACACCGGCAACGGCGGCGGAACCAACAATCTGATCGGCTGGCTGGAACCGCAGACGACTTCAGGATCGTGGAGTCTCAGCGAAGTTGCGACCAGCAGCATGATGTACAGGCAGCCTGATGGAAGCTATAACGGCAGCTTGAACGATGGCGTGCTGACCACGGGCAGCGATGGTACGATCAGCAACTTCGCTCAGGATAACGGCGGCTGGTACTGGGCCTCCTGGGGCGAGGGACTCAGTGGCAATTCTGCGGTGACGGCTACCGGTGCTCTAGCTTTGAATTCGACCGATGGCGCCGCCTATGGCCTCTTCGACATCAACATGACCAGCGCCGGCACGACCTCAACACAGGTCGAGTGCTACGCGATCAGCGTCGATGCTGCGGTCAAATCCACAACCAAGGCAAAGATGGTTTGCCTTGATAAATCCAGCACTCAAGGGTCTATGTCGATCGTGCAAGAGTAGGCGGACTTTCCGCCGAATTACCAGACCCCGCCTTCGGGCGGGGTCTGTTTTTCGCTCGGTCCAGTTTTTCAATGCGCGCCAAATTGGCCGAGTATCAATTCGAGCAGAGCCACAACAAACGAGAAATGGTCGTCTGCCGGATCCGCGCCACCCAGTCCAGATACCCTGAAAGCCGTCCTGGAATGGGGTAGATCCTCGTTTGTCGCCCACCCGTCAATAACTCGTGAGTAAACAGGATCAAGGCTGAAGGGGCGCTTCCAGGGGGAATGATAAATCTGTAGCCTTCTGGGCCGGACTGAGGTGGCAGCAAATCAGTACAACGGGTGGCAGCAAAGCACTATATCCAGCAGTAATCGGCAGGCTGTTGTTGCACAGCCTCAAGACCTGGATAGTGACGCCACAAAAGCTACTCGTGCTCAGCGAAGCTTGAAACATACCTCCGTCGTCTCGACCTCATCTTCTTCTAGCACATTTCTAATTTAAGTATTTACATTTATGCGATAATATTCCTGCCAAGAGAGAGGG
>CAYQOQ010000182.1:0-8555 GCA_964419175.1 uncultured Occallatibacter sp.
CGTCGAGATACCCAACGTAGTGTTGCGATGCATAATGGCCGCGCGAACCGCGGTGCGATAACGAGCGGTGAGCCATTCCATCATGGGGTTCTGCCATTCCTTTGCTCCTTTCTCGAAGGCGATGCCTCCCATGACGGGAGCCACAAGAATGGCAAACACGAGCGCGCCGATCAAAGCAAACGTGACTGTCCAGGCCATGGGTTTAAAGAGACGGCCCTCGACAGCCTCCAGCGTGAAAATAGGCAAATAAGAAGCAATAATGATACCGCGCGCGTAAAAGACCGGCCGCTGCACCTCATGAGCGGCTTCGCGAATCTTCTCCGCAGGCGTCCGCATGTCATCCTCTATGGATAGTCTGCGAACTATGTTCTCGATCATCACCACGGAACCATCAACAACCATTCCAAAGTCCAGCGCCCCAAGCGAAAGCAGATTCGCGGGAATGTGAATCAAATCAAGGCAAATCGCAGCGAACAGCAGTGCAAAGGGGATGGTGAGCGCAACGATAATGGCGCCGCGCACATTGCCCAGAAATAGAAACAGAATAATAGAGACGAGAACGATTCCCGCTGTCAGGTTGTGCTCAACAGTCTCAACGGTAAATTTGACCAGATCGGAGCGATCGAGGAACGGAACAATCTTGACGCCCTTCGGCAGAATTCCGTTGTTGAGTTGACTTACCTCATCGTGGATGCCTTGCAGTACAGGATCGGAATTGTCGCCCTTTTGCAGCAGCACAATCCCTTCCACGGTGTCGGGGTTATCGACAATTGTCCCATCAGAGCGATGAGTCGCGCGGCCGATCTGTCCCAACCGAATCCTAGGACCCTGTGCAACTGTTGCAATGTCCCTGATCTTGATGGCATTACCGTTTGCAGTTTTGACGACAGTGTTCTCGATGTCGTGCACGCTGCCGTAAAGCCCTAGTGACTGTACGTTGATTTGTTGCGTGCCTTCTTCGATGAAGCTGCCGCCGCCATTCGTGTTGTTGGCAGCGACTTGCTGCTCCACTTGGCTAATTGAAAGCCCGTATGCGACCAGCTTCTCCGGGTCGAGCTTGATCTGGTATTCCTTGGTCGGCCCGCCAAAGCTGGACACGTCCACTACGCCATTGACGCCCTTGAACGACTTTTCCAGTGTCCAGTCTTCGAGCGACTTCTTCTCCATTACGTCATAGGCGGGGTTGGTGCTCTCCAACGTGTACCAGTAGATCTGGCCTACAGGGCTCCAGTCGGTGCCCATCTGCGGAACCAGCCCCGCTGGAAGGCTCACCTGGTTAAGCCGCTCCAGAACGTGTTCACGATTCATGTCACTGGTGGAGTCGTCGTCGAAAATCAGCATCAGGCTGGAGAGCCCAGCCAATGTGGTTGAGCGCAGATGAGCAAGGTGCGGTATGCCAGCCATCTGTATCTCTACCGGTACGGTCACCTGGCGTTCGATCTCTTCGGCGCTGCGGCCCGGCCACTGCGTGATGATCTGCACGTAGTTGTTGGCGACGTCAGGGTAGGCCTCGATCGGCAGGTTACGAAAAGAGACAATTCCCCAGGCAGTCAACACCACCACGCCGCCGAGAACAAGCCATCGGTTTCTTAATGCGAAATCAACGAGTGCACGAAGCATCTACTGGTTCCCCGCAGTCTCAAGCAGCAGTGCGTTGGTCACAACCTGCTGGCCTGGTTCAAGACCGGACAGAATCTCCTGCCGGCTGCCGCTCAGCGTCTTGCCGGCACGAATCTCCGTACGCTTGAACTGGCTGCCGCCCGCCGGCACAAAAACCCAATCTCGATCATGCAGATGAAGAACTGCGTTCGACGGAACAACAGCATGCGTCTCCCGCGCACGGCTGGTGAAGGTAGCTGTCGCAAACATTCCCAGTTTCAGGAAGCCCGGATTAGCAACCTCAATGCGTACCTTGGCCGTCCGCAGCGAAGGATCGAGGATTGGACCGATGTCGCTTACGCGGCCAGCGAGCGGACGATCAGGATAAGCACTAATCGTGATCTTTGCCTCCTGCCCGAGTTGCAGCTTGGGAATATCGTTCTCGTATACATCGCACACCACCCAGACCCTGGAGAGATCGGCGATCGTCAAGGCAGTGGCCGAGCCGGAAAGAGCCACGCCCGCAGCCGCCGCATTGGTCACGTTCTGCGCAACAATAACTCCGCTTATTGGCGCATAAACATTGAGAATGCTGCTTGGGTGATTTTTGTCTACGCCCAGAATCTTCAACTGCTCCTCGGCGGCCGTTACATCGGCCTTCGCGTTCTTCTCGGTATCCTCCGCCTGCTCCACCATGGCCTGTGAGACCGCGCCATGCTTGTAAAGATCCTCTGAGCGGAGATAAGCCTTGTTGGCTAGCTGTTCGTCATTGGCAGCTTTCAGGTATGTATCGAAAGCATTGGTGATGTCCGGACTTTGCACCTTCAGCAGCAACTGCCCTTTCCTCACGTTATCGTCGAGCCGTGCCCTGATATCGACAACACGGCCGTTCGCCAGCGAAATGACTGGGACTTCGCGAGAAACATCAGGAAAGATTGCGCCAGTGGCATTCAGTTCGCCAGCCAACTCAATTCTCTCGGCGGGGGCAAGCTGAAATTTTCCCATGTCATTGCTGTCGATCGTGATCAGGTTCATGTCGGCAACCTGGATAACGTGAGCTGGCGGCGGTGCGCCATCCCCTCCTGATTTGCCTTTGCAGCCGGAGAAAACCAACAGCAGCGATGCCATCAAAGCACAGGCTGATGTGGTAACACAATATTTCGTGATTGAGTCTTTCAAAATCATTGAATCACCTCGCGTCCGACTGCAAGATTGAGTTGCCCGGCGGCCGTCAGATAGGCTCCGACCAGCTGGACATAGGCCAGCTGCACCGTGCGATAGTCGCTTTGCGCGTTTAAAAAGTCCATCAGCGACGAGCCGCCATGCTCGTAGGAATATGTAACCGTGTCGCGCACCCGCGTAGCTTGATCCTTGTATTGCGTCTTGTAAGGCTTGAGCAGCGCTATACTGCTCTCCACCTGCGCATACGCCGAGTCAACGTCGCTGAAAACCTGCGCCCGTGCGGCTTCGCTGAGTTCCTGGTTACGATCGATATCGATTTGCGTGCGCTGCTTCTCACCCTGGTTGCGATCGAAGACGCGCAACGGTACATTCACGCTCGCGCCCAGCGTATAACGTCCAAAGGCATTATTGAATGCGGGGTTATACGAGTACCAGGTGCTGAAAGTAGGATCTGCAGAGCCGTTGGCAATGGCCAGCTTGTGATTAGTCTGAGCCTGCTGTGCAGCTTCAAGCGCAGCACGCAGATCCGGTCGCTGGTCAAGTGCAATCTGACGAAAATCTTCAAGCGGCTTCAGCTCTTCGGAAAAATCAAAGGGACCTGTCACATCGAACTGCTCCACCGGCGTGCGGTCGTTAAGCAGTTGCTCAAGCTGAATCTTTGAGGTGCGCAGCTCGACCGTGGCCGCCTGCAGTTCCACCTCGTACTGCACGCGCAGTAGTTCGATGCGGTCCAAATCAATTTGTGCTATGTCGCCGGCTTTGAGGCGGCTGCGACTGATCTCGATAATCTTGTCGTAGTAGGCAAGGTCGGCGGTTGCAAGGTTGACGACTGCCTTGGCCTGCAAAGTCTGAACAAACGACGAACGCAGATCAAATAAAAGATTGCGTTCGAGATCCTCGTGCTGCGAATTCGCAATTTGCGTGCCCTCTTTGGCACTCTGCAACCGCAGTTCGCGCTTGTGTTCCCGTTCGTGCAGGTAGCTGATGCTTGGGACAAGTTGTGTGCCGGTCAACGGTAGCCAGTGCGTACCCAAACCAGGCGTCGTATGTGGAGCAATCTGCAATCCATCGCTCGACAGACCGACCTGCGGGTTGGGGCGAAGGAAAGCCGTAATTTCGGCGGCCTTCATCTCGTTCACGTTGTCGGCATCGGCCTTGAGCGCGGGATTGTTGGCCTCAAACCTGCCCTTCACCTGGTCCCAGGTGAGGCTTTGCTGCGCCGGGCAAAGTGCAGCCGCAAGAAATAGCAGCGCAGTTGCCGCACCGGCAGGCCCGGAGGGGAATATCAGCTTCATACGCATCCTTTACGCCGTATTTCGAACGGCGATCAGAGAGGAAAAGATGGATTGTTTATGTCGAAGGAGGAGAAGCGATCAGGCGGAGGGAGGAGGGCGGTTCTGTATGGGATCAAGCGCGGGGTTTTCCACGACCGTCAGTGGGAGACTGAGCGGCGCGGCAATCCAACGAGAACTGAAGGTCAGCTCGGTAGGCGCAAGCTCCGGCAGTGCGGCAATTGCGGGAAAGATGGAGTGCGGGCTCGAATCCAGATGATTGCGGCGCTGGCAGGTGTCCGTCTCAGCCGGATTTTGCAGAGACCACAAGTCATCGCTGACCGAAATCACTGGAAAGAGGATGACAATGAGCATGACCAAAGCAACAAACGGCAAGCGCCGCTCACCTTTGGTTCGACCGTCAAGGCGAAGCCAAAGACACACGATCACGATCGACATTACCGCCCATGCGGAATTGAGAAATAATTCCATGCTCATCTCAGATTCTATATCAGTGGCTATAAGGCCGGAGGAGGCAGGCCACTTATTAGGATGCACTGACGGCCCACTGGGCCTACTACCATTTGACGCGAGAATTCATAAGTGGTTGCTGTTTCCTTGCTGGCACGCTCTGGACCGGGCCGGGTCGTTCTCCTGCTCCGTCAAATCTAGAAAGCGGTGGCAGATCCCCTTCCCCTTTGCCCGATTTACGACTTTCAATTCGTGCCGCAAAGGCAAAAGACGGAACAGGCTTAAAGCCCGTCCCGTCTTTGTGCTTCCTACTCTCTATTGAATGCGTCGCACTAAGCGTAAATTCCACGCTGCTTGATCGTGAACGACACCCGATCGATGGCCAGCATGTAGGCGGCGATCCTGTTGTTGACGTTGTGCGCCTCGGCATAGCGAACCACATCCTCGAAGCTGTCGCGGAGAATGGTCTCCAACTGCTCGTTGATTATGGCTTCCTTCCAGAAGTACCCCTGCCTGTCCTGCACCCACTCAAAATAGCTTGCCGTCACGCCGCCGGCGTTGGCCAGAATGTCAGGAACAATGAAGATGTGCTTATCGGCAAGAATCTCATCGGCTACTGCTGTAGTGGGCCCGTTGGCGCCTTCAACCACAATGCGCGCCTTGATCTGTCCAGCGTTGCGGCTCGTGATCACGTTCTCCGTAGCCGCCGGAATCAGAATTTCGCACTCACTCACCAGCAACTCTTCGCTGGGCATGGCCTCGGCGCCGCGGAATCCCAGTGTGGTTCCATTGCGGTACTTGTACTCAGCCAACTGGTGAATATCGATGCCGGCCGCGTTGTACAGCCCACCATCCTTCTCGGCGATACCGATAATCTTGTAGCCCTGTTCCATCATCAGCCGCGCCGCATTGGAACCAACGTTCCCGAAGCCCTGAATAATGACCCGGCAGCCTTCAACCGGCATATTCAGATAGCGCAGACTTTCGCCGCAAACCACATGTACGCCGCGCCCGGTGGCCTCTATCCGCCCCTGCGATCCCCCTATGCTCAGCGGTTTGCCGGTCACCACGCTGGTCACCGTCTTCCCCATGTGCATCGAGTAGGTATCCATGATCCACGCCATGGTCTGCTCGTTGGTGTTCACATCCGGCGCCGGAACATCCTTTTCCGGCCCGATGAAGTCGATGATCTCCGAAGTATACCGGCGCGTCATCCGCTCCAGCTCGCCCTGGCTCATCGATTTCGGGTCGCAGATTACGCCTCCCTTGGCGCCGCCAAAGGGAATATTCACCACCGCGCATTTCCACGTCATCCAGCTGGCAAGAGCGCGAACCTCGTCCAGCGTCACATCGGGAGCGTAGCGGATGCCGCCCTTGCACGGGCCGCGCGCTATGTTGTGCTGCACCCTGAAGCCGGTGAACATTTCAATTCGACCGTCATCCATGGATACAGGAAAGTGAACAATGAGCTCACGCGCCGGTGTTCTCAGAAGCTTCCACAAGCCGTCATCCAAATTAAGCTTGCGTGCCGCAAAGTCGAACCGCGCGCTTTGTGCCTCCCAGGGATTGATCTCCTGGTCTAAAGTCAGTGCGGAATTACCTGTTGACATAAAGTTCTCCAATTCCGAGAGCCGGTCGCCGTGTAATGAGTCCCTTGAGAAACATCATCGCAAGTCATAGACAGAACGAATGTTGTCGTCGTAACCAGGCATCAATAAGCCTGCGGCTTTTCGTTTTCAGTCTGCCAGCTCGCTGGCTGGGCAGCTTTTAACGAGCTGACCCAAACCCCGATGAGTTTAGGCTACCCCCAGCGGTGAGTCAAGCCCGCCTGAACCAGTCCTGACAATCCTTCCCGGTCTGGGTGCCAAGCGCTTCTCTATCCTGCATCTGGAAGCCCATGCTGCCCCAGCGGTATGCTGCGCTGGTCACATCCCAACAGTTACACTGGACCCTGTGAAAGCTTCCAGCCATCCCGTCCAGCCTGCCCGCAAAGAATTTCTGGCGCTCGCCAAAGAACACACTCTGGTGCCTGTCTGCCGCACCCTCACCGCCGACCTCGAAACCCCTGTATCGGCCTTCCTCCGCGCCGCTTGGCAGCAGCGCGAGTGCTTTCTCCTCGAGTCCGTCGAAGGCGGCGAACAAGTAGGCCGCTACACCTTCATCGGCCTCGCCCCATTCAAGCGCATCGTTGCGCGCGGACGCCAGGTCACCATCACGGAAGGCAAAAAAATCGTCCGGCTTGAAGACGACATATTTGCCGTTCTCCGCCGTGCGCTTTCCGGCCACAAGCCCGCGCGCCTGCCGGGCCTGCCTCCCTTTACTGCCGGCGCCGTGGGCTTTTTTGCCTACGATGCCGTCCGCCAAATCGAAAAGCTCCCCGTGCTTGCCAAAGACGAGTTAGGCGTCCCCGACGCCTGCCTGCTCTTCTTCGATGAAGTGCTGGCCTTCGACCATGTGCGCAAACAAATCTGGCTCGTGGTCACTGCCGATGTAACCCACGGCAAGCCTTCCGATGCCTACGAAAAGGCCATTCGACGGCTCGACAAGCTCGAGAAGCGTCTCGACCAGCCCTTGCCCAAATTGCCGGTCCACAAGCAATCGAGCCCCGGCAAAAAGAATCACCTCAAAGTAAAGTACCGTACCAGCAAGAAGGCCTACATGGCCGCCGTCGACCGCACCAAGGAGTACATCGCCGCCGGCGACATCTTCCAGGCCGTCCTCTCGCAGCGCTTCGACGTAGAGCCCGAAACCGACACCTTCCAGATCTATCGAGCCCTACGCACCGTCAACCCAAGCCCTTATATGTTTTTCCTTCGTTTTGATCCCGAAGGCCCGCTGGGCGGATCACCTGAGAAGTTGAAACATTCCTCCAAAAAGTCAAAGGCGCCAACGGAACTGCCTATTGAACTGGCCGGCTCATCCCCTGAGTTACTCGTCCGCGTCCACAATGGCAAGGTCGAGTACCGCCCCATCGCCGGAACCCGTCCCCGCGGCGCCACAGAAAAGGAAGACCAGGCCCTCGCCGACGAAATGATGCACGACGAGAAGGAGCGTGCCGAGCACGTCATGCTGGTCGACCTGGGCCGCAACGACGTCGGCCGCGTCAGCCAGTTCGGCTCCGTCAAGGTTGACCGGCTCATGTTCGTCGAGCGCTACTCGCACGTCATGCACATTGTCAGTTCCATCGAAGGCAGCCTTCGCCCCGAACTGACCGCCGTCGACGCCCTCCGCGCCTGCTTCCCTGCCGGCACCCTCAGCGGCGCTCCCAAGGTCCGCGCCATGGAGATCCTCGAAGAACTGGAGCCTGCCCGCCGAGGAACCTATGGCGGCGCAGTCCTCTACGCCGACTTCTCCGGCAACCTCGACTCCTGCATCGCTATCCGCTCCATGCTCTCCGTCGGCGGCAAGGGCTACATCCAGGCCGGTGCCGGCATCGTCGCCGATTCGGTCCCCGAGCTCGAACACAAGGAGTCCATCAACAAGGCCCAAGCCGTTATCCGCGCCATCGAGCGCGCCCGCGAACTCTAGCCAGTGCCCTGAGTCTGAAGCTCATCTCAAATGTCCTAAGTCTGAAGTTCGCCTCAAAATGAAGCTGTAATCTTGAGCGCAGTTAAGGAACCTCTGCATAAGTGGATGCTTTGAAAGGGCACGGCTTCAGCCGTGCCGTAATTGCTGCAAAATGAATGTGGGCTTTAGCCCTTGAGGGAATGTTCTATGTGGAATAGAGCTTAATCAGAGCTTCCTTAAGCTGTAATCTTGATAAATAGTTAATTTTATAAGTTGTCATCTTGAGCGCAGTTTGGCCTGTTTTTTTAGTCTCCCACCAGCGTTACCGACCCTCGGGGGATGAAACCTCGCCGTCAAGCATCACCAGCTAACTTGCTGACTTGCTTGTCTCCGCGTAGCGGAGGCTAACTTGCTGTCTTTGTCCGATCCGTCTGACTCAGATTGTCCAAGGCACCGCCCAGCTGGAACTCTGTTTCTTGTCAGCCCCCCACCGGTGTTTCCGACCCGCTGCGCATGAAACTCCGG
>CAYQOQ010000183.1:0-8446 GCA_964419175.1 uncultured Occallatibacter sp.
TTTTCAACAACTTACGCACTTGTTTCTTATTAGAGCAGAATCGAAACCGCTGTAATCTGCCGTGCCCCATCCTTGCGGCTTTTTCCTGTCGCAAGGGTGGAACAGCATGAACTCCACCCGGCGGCTTTTCTCCCCCCATTTGCAGAGAATTACCCCGCCTCGGAGCACGATAGTTCTATGAGTGCCACGGCCCTATTCCCTGATCCCTGTTCCCTATTCCCTGATTCCTGATCCCTGTTCCCTATTCCCTGATTCCTGATCCCTGTTCCCTGTTCCCTGCCTCACCCCCTCCCCCTCATTCCCTGTGAAACTGTGACTCCTCCACCAACAAGCAGAAAACAAACCACTTGCACCAGAACAACCCGTTACCATCTAGCCAACAGATCCCGCCGCCGTTAAAGACCTAACCACCACAAACAAAACGCCTTACTAGAAAAACAGGCCCCACCGCCAACTACGGATTTTCCAGGATTTATGCCAAAAAAATGAGCCTCATCGCCCTAAAACCGCCCCGCGGACGCAAAAAAAAACGGGATGGCCAAAAGACCATCCCGCTCAGGAGGCAGCTTTGGGAAGCCACGATTTCGAGAACTACTTCGCCGTTTCGTCAAGCGCCCGGTTCAGTGCCAATACATTCACCCTCGGCTCGCCCAGCAGACCCAGCGTCCGTCCAGCCGTATGCTGCGCAATCAGCGTCCGCACCTGCTCTTCCGTCAACCCGCGCGCCTTGGCCACGCGCGCCGCCTGGTACTCCGCGTTGTCCGGCGTAATATCCGGGTCCAGCCCCGAGCCCGACGTCGTCACCATGTCGATCGGAACCGGCTTTCCAGGATTGGCCGCCGCAAACTTGTCTATATCTCCCTGGATGCGCGCGACAAGCTTCGCGTTGCTTTGCGCCAGATTTGTTCCCCCCGAAGCCGTTGCATCGTACCCGTTGCCCGCCGCCGAAGGACGCGGATGAAAGTACTTGTCCGCCGTAAAGCTCTGCGCCAGCAGCTCCGAGCCAATCACCTGCCCGTCCTTCAGGATCAAGCTCCCGGCCGCCTTATGCGGAAACGCCACGGTCGCAATGCCCGTAACCACCAGCGGATAGCCGATCCCCAGCACCACCGCCGTCACCAGCGTGAACAGAATCGATGTCTTCCAGACCGAATGACTGCTCGGACCCGTCTGCAAATTGGCCGCTCCATGAACTGCCGATTCTTTCGGTGAAATCAATGAACTCGAAGTCGAATGCACTTTGAATCTCCTCGCGGGCCCCGCAACCGAAGCCCCGTTGTTTACGCCATGTGCAGCGCTACCAGCAACACGTCGATAGCCTTGATGCCGATAAAAGGCACAATGATTCCGCCCACGCCGTAGATCAGCAGATTGTTGCGCAGCAGAATCTCGGCCGCCTTGGGCTCATACTTCACGCCCTTCAGCGCCAGCGGAATCAGCGCCACAATAATGATCGCGTTGAAGATCACCGCCGAAAGAATCGCCGAATGTGGTGAATACAGATGCATCACATTCAGCACGCCCAGCACCGGAAACACCCCGGCAAACATCGCCGGAATAATCGCGAAGTACTTGGCCACATCGTTCGCAATCGAGAACGTGGTCAGCGCCCCGCGCGTCATCAGCAGTTGCTTGCCGATCTCCACAATCTCAATCAGCTTGGTGGGGTTCGAGTCCAGATCCACCATGTTTCCGGCCTCCTTCGCTGCCTGCGTGCCTGAGTTCATCGCCACGCCCACGTCGGCCTGCGCCAGCGCCGGAGCGTCGTTCGTGCCGTCGCCCGTCATCGCAACCAGCTTGCCCTTTGCCTGTTCGCGCTTGATCAGGTCCATCTTGTCCTTGGGCTTGGCCTCGGCCAAAAAGTCGTCGACTCCTGCCTCGCGCGCAATCACCGCCGCCGTCAGCGGATTGTCGCCCGTAATCATGATCGTGCGAATGCCCATCGCCCGCAGCCGCGCCAGACGCTCCTTCAGCCCGCCCTTCACAATGTCTTTCAGGTGGATCACGCCCAGCGCCGTCGAGTTCTCCGCCACCACCAGCGGCGTACCGCCGTCGCGCGCAACCGCCTCCACGTGGTCTCTCACCTTCTGCGGCAGCGACGATCCCTGGTCCTCAAGAAACCGCGCAATCGCATCCACCGATCCTTTGCGGATACGCGTCCCCGGCAGGTTCACTCCGCTCATCCGCGTCTGCGCCGTGAACGGCACGAACTCCGCATGAATGCCGCCCAAATCGCGCCCGCGCAGGTTATACTTCTCCTTCGCCAGCACAACAATCGACCGCCCCTCCGGCGTCTCATCCGACAGCGAAGCCAATTGCGCCGCGTTCGCCAGCCGCTCGTCCGTTACATCCGGCGCTGTCAGAAACTCAGTCGCCTGCCTGTTACCCAGCGTAATCGTGCCCGTCTTGTCCAGCAGCAGCGTATTCACGTCGCCCGCCGCTTCCACCGCGCGCCCGCTCATCGCCAGCACGTTGTACTGCACCAGCCGGTCCATGCCCGCAATGCCGATCGCCGAAAGCAGCCCGCCAATCGTCGTCGGAATCAGACACACCAGCAGCGATACCAGCACAAAGATCGTCTGCGGCGCTTTCGAGTACATCGAGAACGGTTGCAGCGTCACCACCGCAAGCAGAAACACAATCGTCAATCCCGAAAGCAGAATGCTCAGCGCGATCTCGTTCGGTGTCTTCTGCCGCGACGCACCCTCCACCAGCGCAATCATGCGGTCCAGAAACGTCTCGCCGGGGTTGGATGTAATGCGCACTTTGATCCAGTCCGACAGCACCTTCGTTCCGCCCGTCACCGCCGAGCGGTCGCCACCGGCCTCGCGGATCACTGGAGCCGACTCGCCTGTAATCGCCGACTCATCCACCGAGGCCACGCCCTCAATCACCTCGCCATCTCCCGCGATGTAGTGGTTCGCCTCCACGTAGATCACGTCTCCGGAGCGCAGCAGCCCGCTCGCGATCTCTTCAAAGCCGCCATCGGCCGTGTACCGCTTCGCGATCGTCTCGCCCTTGGCCTTGCGCAGCGTGTCGGCCTGCGCCTTGCCCCGCCCCTCGGCCATCGCCTCGGCAAAGTTCGCAAACAACACCGTGAACCACAGCCACAGCGTGATCTGCAGGTTGAAGCCGAACCCTGGGCGATGATGAATCGTGTTGTCGATCAGCAGCGCCGTCGTCAGCACGCTACCCACCTCCACCACGAACATCACCGGGTTCTTCACCATGCCGCGCGGATCGAGCTTGCGCACCGAATCCAACAGCGCCTGGGCCATGATTTCCGTATTCCAAAGACTCTTTTTCTCTGCCATGACTATCCGTTTCGCCTTTTCCTGGTGCGGTATCGGTTAGAAAAGTTGGCCTGCATGGAGCTGCAGGTGTTCCAAAATCGGTCCCAGGCTCAGCGCCGGGAAGAAGGTCAGCGCGCCGAGCAGCAGAATCACGCCCACCAGCAGCGCACTAAACAGCGCCGTATTCACCGGAAAAGTTCCCGGCGAGGGAGGAACGCTCTTCTTCTGGGCTAGATTGCCGGCCAGCGCAAGCACCGGGATCATCATCAGCAGACGCCCGAACAGCATGTCCCAGCCCAGCATCACGTTGTACCACCAGGTATTCGCATTCAGTCCCGCAAATGCCGACCCGTTGTTCCCCGCCCCCGACGTGAAAGCGTAGAGAATCTCCGTGAGCCCATGCGGCCCCGCGTTGTTCAGGCTTGCAAGCCCCACGTTCGGCAGCATAATGAAGACTGCTGTAAGCGACAGAATGATCAGCGGGAAGATCAGCACGTAGAGCATCGACAGCTTCACGTCGTAGGACTCGATCTTCTTGCCCAGGTACTCCGGTGTTCGCCCCACCATCAGCCCGGCGATAAACACCGATAGCACCACGAAGATCAGGATCGCGTAAAGCCCCGACCCCACGCCGCCAAACACCAATTCGCCAAGCATGATGTTGGTCAGCACCACCATGCCGCCCAGCGGAGTAAAGCTGTCGTGCATTCCGTTGACGGCGCCGCAACTGGCGTCGGTGGTAATGGTGGCAAACAGTGAGCTTTCCGCAATCCCGTTGCGCACCTCCTTGCCCTCCATGTTGCCCCCGGGCGCGCCCGCTGTGCGCGTCTGCTGCGCCCCGTGAATCAGCGGGTGCGGCTGCGACTCAGCCCAGTACACGGTCGCGAATCCCGCCGTAAACAGCACAAACATCGCCGCGAACACCGCCCAGCCGTGGCCCGGCGAACCCGTCATCCGCCCCAGCGTATACGTAAGCCCGGCCGGAATAATGAAGATCGAAAGAATCTGCAGAAAATTCGAAAACGGCGTCGGGTTCTCATACGGATGAGCGCTGTTGGCGTTGAAGAATCCGCCGCCGTTCGTGCCCAGCATCTTGATCGCTTCCTGAGAGGCAACCGGCCCCTGCCCGATGGTCTGCGTCTGCGTCGGCTGCTCCAGCGGATGCGCCACCGTATACGCGTGAAGGTTTTGCGGAACTCCCTGCCCCACCAGCAACAGCGCATAGATCAGCGACCCCGGCAGCAGCACATAGAGCGTAGTCCGCGTCATGTCCACCCAAAAGTTGCCTATGGTCCCGGAACTCGTCCGCTTGATGCCGCGAATCAGGGCCACCGCCACCACAATGCCCACCGCCGCCGACCAGAAGTTATGCGTCGCCAGGCCAGCCATCTCCGTCAGATAGCTCATCGTGGTCTCGGGCGTATACGACTGCCAGTTGGTGTTGGTCGTAAAGCTGGCCGCCGTGTTCCACGCCAGATCCGGCCCCACGTTGGCCAGCCCTTGCGGATTCCACGGCAGAAAAGCCTGCACACGCTGAATCAGATATGTGAGCAGCAAAGACGCGGCCGAGAAGCCCAGCACCGCGTACGCATACTCGCGCCAGTTCATCTCCTTGTCCGCCTTCACCGCGCACAGCTTGTAAATGAGCCGCTCGAACGGGCGCAGCACCGGGGTAAGCCAGGTGCGCTCCCCTTCCAGCACCCGCGCCAGATAAATGCCCACCGGACGAACGGTCGCAAGCAGGACGATCGAGTAAACAGCAAACTGCAACCAGCCATTGGCGGACATGTCAGAATTTCTCCGGGAAAAGCAAGGTAAGAGTCAGGTACCCAAGCAGCAGTACGGACAGAATCAGTGCAATTACGGTCACCACATCGATTTGCATCCGGTTACCTCAGCTTCTGGCATGCCTTGACGTACAGAAACGCCACGGCAAAGAAAACAACGGTGAACAGCAACATCGTCACATCTTGCATTGCGCATCTCTCAGTTCCGGCCGTAGTGTTTCCGGCCAGCGTTAAGAATCATTCTGGTATCTGTCAGCTTTTAGTATCGAAAGGATTTCCTAAATATTCCGTAAGGACGCAAGCTCTCAACAGCCCATGCGGACCGGAGTGCTCTGGTCTTTGACCGCTTGTTGTACCAGCTGCGGGTGCCCCAGGTCTCGCTTCTGAGACCTGGGATCGCATGGACTCAAAGTACGAAATCATGCGGTCAAAAACCTGGTCCTGTCTCTAAAGTTCACGTAAAAAAATAGACTGTCATCCTGAGCAGCTTGACTCGCCGCAGCGAGTTACGTCCAGCGATGAACCAATGCCGGCTCGCCAAAAAGCTGGGTGCCCCATCCAAACCGTTCTGAGCGAAGTCGAAGAATCTGCTTCTTGAAAATTTGCGGTTTGGGTGGGATACGACGCACTCAACCACGCCGTTCATCAGCAGCGAGTTTTGGCGCGTTCTTTGCGCCTAAACGAGATCGAAGGATCTGCGGTTGTTCTTCAACCCCCGCCGCCTCACTCCTCGTTCCCGCTCCATCCCTCAGGCATAAACCTGTACCCAACCCAAGGCTCGGTCTGGATATACTGTTTCCCCGTCTCGCTTTCGAGCTTCTTGCGCAACTGCCCCACAAACACCCGCAGATACTCCGGCTGGTGCGCCGATTGCGCTCCCCACACCGAGGTCAGCAGCGCCCGGTGCGTAATCACTTTCCCCGCATGTCGGGCCAAATGAACCAGCAAATCGAACTCCTTCGGCGTCAGGTGAATCGGCTTGCCCTGCACCGTAACGCTGTGCGCGCTCGTATCCACCACAAAGTCGCCTGTCTCAATCGCCGATGTAGTGCGTTCCGGTGCGCGGCGCAAATGAGCTCGCACCCGCGCCAGCAGCTCTTGAATCCCGAATGGTTTGGTCACGTAGTCGTCGGCCCCGGCATCCAGCGCCTCCACCTTCGAGCGCTCGTGTTCCCGCACCGACAGCACCAGCACCGGCGTCGGCCCATGCGCTCGAATCGCCCTCGTAACCTCGACCCCGCTCAATCCCGGCATCATCAAGTCGGTAATCACCAGGTCCGGCGGCCAGTCCGCAAACGTCCGCAACCCCTCCTCGGGATCGTTCGCCGTGCGCACGTCAAACCCCTGCGCCGAAAGTGCCGCGCGCAGCACCCGCGTAATCTGCGGTTCGTCGTCGATCACCAGTATTCTGCCCGGCATGTTTTTCTTCCCGCTTCCATCGGAAGATTACACCACCGCGCCCGGCGCGTATCATTTCCGTGATGAAGTTGATGGAAGGACTCTCCGACTCGCGTGGCATCGTTCACTGGTTTGCTGCCACCGCGCTGGCCTCGCTCACCACGCTTGCACTGGCGTGGCTGGGCGCCAACTCCACCACTGCGGGCTTGGTGTTTCTGGCCATTGTCGTCTGGTCGGCCACCCAGGCGGGATTCGCTCTCTCGCTCTACATCGCCGCTCTTTGCGCGGCCTTCTTCGATTTTTTCTTCCTCCTTCCCTACCACACCTTTCGCCTGGCCGGTGCGCAGCAATGGGTGGACATGTTCACCTTCGCCGCCAGTTGTCTGGTGGTGAGCCGGGTAGCCGAGCGGGCCCGCCGCCAGGCCCATCAGGCCGAACAGCGGCGAATTGACGTCGAGCGCCTCTACGAACTGAGCCAGGAACTGATGCTCTACGAAGACGCCGAGGGGCTCATCCACGACCTGCCCCGCCTCATCGACCGCATTTTTTCGCTCGATGGCGTCGTTCTCTACGTCTGCGACCGCGACCAGTTCTACGCCTCCACATCCGAGCTGCCGATGAGCATTCAGGCCAGCCTTCGTGCCATAACCCAGGAGCCCAATCCGACGCTTGCCATTCCCGGCGACCTTACCGCCAGGCCCCTCATGCTCGGCATGCGTCCAGTCGGAGCCCTGGCCTGGCGCCCCGCGGAACTCTCGCTGGAAGTCTCTACGGCCATCAGCGCTCAGGTCGCCATCGTGATTGCGCGCTTCAATGCCATCGAGGCTTCGGCGCGCTCCGAGGCTGCCCGCGAGGGCGAACGCCTGCGCACGGCCCTCATCGACTCGCTCACCCACGAGCTGCGCACCCCGCTCACCTCCATCCGCGCCGCCGCCACCACGCTTCTTGAGGGCGGTGCACTCGACGAAGCCGGCCGACAAGACATGTTCTCCATCATCGACGAGGAGGCCGCCCGCCTCGACACGCTCATCGGTGAAGCCGTCGAGATGGCCGAGATCGACGCCAATGTCGTCGAGGTACGCTTGATCCCACAGCATCCCCGCGCCATCCTCGACCAAGCCGTCGAAGAGTCGCGCAAAGCACTCGCCGCGCACCGCGTCATCATCGCCCCGGAAGCACCCGGAGAGGCCGGCCAGCCAGCCTGGTTCGACCCGCATCTGCTCGGCCGCGTCCTGCGCCACCTGCTCGAGAACGCCGCCGCCCACACACCGCGCGGAACCCGCATCACTCTCAGCAGCCGCCGCAACGCCGATCGCCTCGAGTTCTGCGTGGAAGACGACGGTCCCGGCATCGACGCCGCCGACCTGCCCCTGATCTTTGAAAAGTTTTATCGCGGCAAGCGCCGTACAACCCGCAGCAAAGGCTCAGGAATGGGCCTCGCCATCACCCGCGCCATCCTCGCCGCGCACGGCGGCGGCATTGAGGCCTCCAGCGTCGCGGGCAAAGGCGCAGAATTCCTCTTCTGGGTTCCCCTCGTAGAAAAGGAACCCGAAACTAAACCCTGAGGACCTGTCCAAAGACCAATCTTTTCGGTGAATGGTACGAGCTTTAGTTTGAAGGGTACGGGCTTCAGCCCGTACGTCCAATCACCAACAGGAACACGGGCTTTACAGGCTGCGAAAAAACTCATCCTTGGCGTAAAACCCCAAGGCTTTGTAACAGTCGTCCACCGGCGAAGCCGACCCGCGATGGGATAAAACCTCGCCGTCAAGCATCACCCGCCAACTTGCTAACTTGCCATCTCCGCGTAGCGGAGGCCAACTCGCCGCCTTTGTTCCGTCCTTTTTGCTCGGATTGTCCAAGGCTCTGCCTATCTGGTTTCTTTTTAGTCTCCCACCGGCTTCACCGACCCACGGGGAATGAAACTGTGCCCCATCCATCGGACGTCTTTGTTTTTGTCCGATGGGT
>CAYQOQ010000184.1:0-8444 GCA_964419175.1 uncultured Occallatibacter sp.
CACAATGCAACCATTGAGGAGGGATAGGTCCTCAAATCGGCATGTCTTCCCAGATCCCCCGGGAGAATCTGGCTGGCTATCCACTGAGAAATTCATGTTATCGGGGGTCAGCCCTGATCACAGCTTGAGAATCGACGCGAGACTTTCGGGGCGCGGTCGCCAGGAGCTATCCAGTGGTTTTCATGACACCACGCATCCTCCAAGATGCTCTGGGCCACGCATTCCAGCCAGTTTGAACGAGTCCTTCGGTTCCCTCGAAGAAATCGAGATGTGGATAACCAGTGGTGCTTGTCGTTGACGGCCCCTACAGCGCGGCCCGAACCACCGCAATCAACTCCTCCTCCGTAAGTGGCAGTGGATTGGCTTGCATACTGCTGGCTTTCGCTGCCTTCTCAGCTACGCCCGGCAAATCAGCTTCGGTAACTCCCCATGCGCCGAGCGCAGGGATGTTGAGTTCGGCGCAGAGTACTCTTACCCAGTTGATGCCATCCTCTACACTGGCATCACTCCGGCCGGTAAGCAGACGCGCGATGGCAGAGTAGCGTTCGAGAGCCGGATGCTGTGGTGCACGGGCGAGCAATCCAGCTACATTGGCCGCCATGCCGTGTGGCAACAGCGCGGCGCAGAGCGCGCCGTGCGGAGCCTGCCATTGGCCTCCGAGCGGTGCCGCAAATCCATGCACCACACCTAATCCGGCGTTTGCCAGCGCCAAGCCGCCGAACAGGCTTGCCAAGGCCATATCGCGTCGCGCATCCCGATCCGCGCCGTTGTGGTAAGCACGTCGCAACGCACCTGCGATCCGCTCGATCCCGGCAACACAAATGGCATCGACCAGCGGATTGGCTCGTACGCTCACATACGGCTCGATGAGCTGCGTCAGGGCGTCGAGGCCGGTAAATGCAGTGACTTCAGGCGGCAACCCGTATGTCAGCTCGGGATCGACCACTGCGACACGCGGCAGCATCAGCGGGCTCCGCAGACTCGCTTTGACGCCGTGCTCGGTCGATCCGAGCACGGCATTACGCGTGACTTCGCTGCCGGTGCCCGCCGTGGTCGGTACTGCAATGAACGGCAGGGGCGGCATCTCGATGGCGCGACCTTTTCCCACTACCTCGAGAAATTCGAGCGGCTCGCCTCCGTTGGTAGCAATGATGGCAATCGCCTTGCCGGCGTCGATTGCGCTGCCGCCGCCAATCGAAATCACGACATCGCAGGCGGCGTCCTGTGCGCGCCGCGCGCCTTCGCGGACCAGGCCGACTGTCGGCTCGCCGGACACCGCGAAGGTCTCCGCCGAGAGTGCCGAGACAAGCGCTGCAGTGCGCTCTCTCGATCCGCCGGTCACTACGAATGGTCGTGTGCCGAAGGTACGAGCCAGATCGGGGAGGGTGGCAGCTATGCCCTCGCCGAAGATGATGCGGGTTGCGGTCGCAAACTCGAAGCGCATGTTCTACCAATCCTGGGGTTCGGGAAAGACATCGTTGTACTTCACGCTATGACGCGGCTCCGCCATCATGTCTGCCACCGCATCGCGCCACTTCGCATAGTGAACCGTCTCTTTATGCGCGGCCGCTGCCTCCGACGATCGGTAGACCTCGATCAGCACGAACCGAGTCGCATCGTCCTGCTCTTCGACAACATCGAAGCGTGCAATCCCAGGCTCCTGAACACTCGAGCGGGCATTCTCTAGGGTCGCCTGCCTGAAGTCCGCGACCGATTCCGGCTTGACGCGCACGTGCACGTGAACGATCAGCATCGGCTTTGCCTCCGCTCCCCATCTTACTGCTTCTCTCTAGCCGCGTAGCCCGCCGCCGCTGCCCGCTTCTCTCCATGTCCACTCTTCGATTCCGGTCTCCCGGAATAAGGCCGACGTGTGCCTCCCAACCGAAAGGAAGTCCATGCAACCTTGTACATGCTCTCTAGCCCCTCAGGTGCCAAGCATCGAGGAACTGATTCAGAAGGCGAAGGCCTTTGTTGCCTCGGCCAAGGCCCCCGCCACGTTGAAGGCTTACAGGAATGACTGGCGCGACTTCGAGTCCTGGTGCCGCGCTCATCAGCTGCCGTCGCTTGCCTCGACGCCAGAGACCGTTGCCCTCTACATCGCCGACCGCGCCTCCACACTAGCGTCGGGCACCATCACCCGCCGCCTCACCTCGATCACCAAGGCGCACCAGGCAGCAGGCTTTACGAATTCGCCAGCCACGACCCGCCACTTCGTGGTCGGCGAGACGCTCAAGGGAATTCGCCGCACCATCGGCACCGCGCAGCACGGAAAGCAGCCGCTTCTCTCGGCAGACATCCGCCGGATCGTCGCCTCCCGACGCGAGGACCTTCTGGGCCTTCGGGACGCAGCACTGGTTCTGGTCGGATTCGCGGGAGGATTTCGGCGCTCGGAACTCGCCGGCATCCATATGTGTGATCTGAAGTTCTCCACCGACGGCGTCGTTGTAACCGTCCGCAAGTCGAAGACAGACCAGGAGAGCGCCGGACGCGAGGTGGGGCTGCCCTTTGGAGCCAGTCAGGACACTTGCTCGGTCCGAGCGCTGCGCCAGTGGCTCGACAGGGCCGGGATTCGAGAAGGCCCGGTCTTCCGATCGGTTGGCCGCTATGGACACGTATCGCGGCGCGGCCTGCACAGGGATTCGATCGGCAAGCTCCTGAAGCGAGCTGCCGCACGGGCCAACCTCAAGGTGGACGCAATCGGCGGGCACTCGCTTCGTGCCGGGTGCGTGACCCAGTGCGCCATCAATGGAGTGCGGGAGTTTATGATCATGCGCCAGACCGGTCACAAGACCGTGGCGACTTTGCGGCGCTATATCCGGTCGGGCGAGATCTTTCGCGAGAACGCGGCGGCCGGCCTCGGGATTTAAACACACCAGGGCCCGGGAAGAATCACTTCCCGGGCATTGGTGCCCAGCTGAATCGACGGTCCCTGATTTGCTCAATCAACGACAATTCTTCCAGAACGCTGCCTAAATTCACCTTTGGACTGAGCTTTCCTGTGCCAGGTGTGTGCTCGCACCGAATGGTTTCTTAGGGAATTCCGTCGTGCAAGGGCAAGCCGGGCGGCGATCTTTCTGACCGATCACCTTCTGAGCGGCACGCAACTTTTCGGCACACTTTCCGCGCACCGGCCGGGGCACGACATTGCGAAACACGCAATCAGACGGCACGGGCTGGCTGATGCCGGATCAACCATACGCACGTTCTCGGCATGCATAAAAGTAGCCTGTTTCCGAACGCGAATTCTTCTGGGAGAGGTTCCAAGGCTGAAACGCTGCTCTGCAGCTTAAGCCTCAAGGTGAGCGAAAAGGGCGCGGTCTCCCTGTATGGCAGGGGCCGCTTTCCGGTCACACTTTACAAGGAACAATGGCTCAGTATTCTCGACAGCGCTCCTCTGACCGAGCCGTTACCGGCCCAACCAAATTGACATCATCGCCATAGCTTTTCAAATCGTGCCGGGTTCGACGCGGTGTATCGGACTGTGTGCTGGATGTTCCTATGCCCCAGGTGATCCTGGATGAGCTTGGTATCCGCGTCCTGGTCGGCCAGGGCGAAACCGCAGGCATGGCGCAGCATGTGAGGTTGGGGCGCAGGGGCAGGGAAGCGGCGGCGCTCAATTTTCGCAGGGCTAGCTTGACGGTGCAGCGGTGCAACGGATTCCGCTGCTCGCTGACAAAGAACATCCTGCCATCCGGATTCAGCCAGGCGCGCTCTTTGAGCCACGCACCGACTGCCCACAGCTCGCCGCCTCGCAACGGCTGCGTAGTCGACAGGCCGCCCTTCAGCCGGGCGACGTGAAACATGCGGCTTTCGGTGTAGTTTCATCTGGCAGCCTTCCGAGACGCGGAGGCGCCATGCTCAGAACATCGGCAGCAACAGGCTGCGGTCGCGGGGCTCGTTCCGGCTCCCCCTGGTAGCTTCGATCAGTCTTTCAACCTCGCGCGGTGAGGTGTTTCCGGTCGCTGTCGTTGCTGTCCACATTTCCACTGTTGCGCCCGCTGCTCGTTTTGTCGAGAGTTGTGCGGAGTCAGGCTTTTCGGTTCTCGGGGGAGGGAAGGGAAGCAAACAGATCCTGCTGCTGGTCTGGGCCGGGAACGGATGGTCCTGTGCGTGTGGTTTGGGTAGGCGCAAAGGCGCGCATCAGGCGCAAGGTGTTCCGGTGGCTCTCAAAAATGGCTAGCAGCTCCAGACAGCGGGGGCAACCTCCTTTGATGGCGCCAATCCCGTCGGCTTCGGGATCAAACATAGGGTGGCGCGAACACCTACCATGCCATTTCGCTCTTTCAATTTTCAGCATTTCTAGGCAATCATAACGCCGTTTGGAAACAATCCGCTCTTTCTGGTTCTCTGTCCGGCCGGGTATCCCACTCTGGCTGCCGAGCATATAGAGCTATTCTCAGAACGATGTCCTTTTGTGATGCGCAAATCTTGAAGGTTGGAAATGGCGGCAGCCTCATCCGCGGGACTGTCACCGTAGACACGAGAACGCTCGCGTCAATTCCTCATGGAGAGGTTCATCGCGCAGTCTTGACCGCCCAAACCTCCTGCCAAGCCGCAAACTCCGTGGGTCTAAGCTGGTAGCGGGCAAAGTTGCCTTCATGGAGGCCAAGAACGTCGGCCTCAGCCATTTCTCTGAAACGCTCGCGCTCATCGGGCGCGATTTTCTCTCCGGTCCATCGGGCCAGAAAGGCGGCGGCCGCCTTGCGATCGAGGCGATCTCGCACGACATCGGCAACAACGTGGCGCAAGGCCGCCCGATGCTTGAACCGGAAAGGATCGGGTTCGCCGAGCGATTGCCGGACTGCGGCGTACTGTTCGGCCGACCGGCCATAGGCCCAGATGAATACGTCCTTGAGTAGCGCGACATCGTTTAGCTCATAGACCCCGAGCATAGCCTCGCTGTAGAGCTTTCTTGGAACGCCAGTGAATGACAGTGGCGAGAGATTGCGTCTGATGAAGGGGATGTTGGCCGCAAGCCGCGATACGCGTTTATTGACGTCGTCGAAGGGCTGGAGATACGGCAACTGCGCCATGACGAAGAATGACTGCTCATAGGGATCTTCGATAGCCGCCGCCGTTGCCAGGATCTGATCGAAATACTCCTCGATCTGCTGCGGGACCGCCAGAGGTTCGAAGGTAGAGCGTTCGATGCCCACGGCGATGTGCCGCAACCGCCCCGCGGCGCTTTCATCGGGCAAGAGGTTATTGGCGAGAATGGCATGAAGGTTGAGAATCGTATACCGGTTGAAGCCGATTTCATCTGCGGCGTTGACCAAAAACTCGATCGCCTCCTTGTGGTTCATGACCATCTGTGCTTCGAGGCGGTCGCGGCCCGCAGCCTCCTCGCCGAATTCGATGAGGCGCTTGGTATCGAGCAGCGAGTACGTGTTGCCCTCAAGGCGGCTTGAGTTCCATGAGAGGTCGATCAGAAGACGCGTGAGAATCTGTTTGGCAAATGTGCCCGCAGCCTCCGCCGCGACATGCCGCGTTCCGATCGAGGCCAGACGCGCGCGTTCCTCCGCGGAAAGATAGAACCGGACATTAGGCCGATAGCCGTCGAGGAATTCGCGGTTGTAGCCCACGGGTTTCCGTGCCTCGACAGGCCGGAAGAGGTGGCGCTGGATCGCGGCGCCGGCGCGCGAGATTGGGATCACGGGCGCCGTTTCCTCCGGGATCGGGGTGCCCGGCGCCGTCGCCGGCAGGTGGTATTTCACCGCCCGTTTTGCACCTTTGCTTGTCAGACGTCCGGTATCGACGAGATTTTTGAGCCAGAATTGCAGCGTGCGCAGTGCCAGCTTTCGCGGTAAGGCCTCCGCAATATTCTCGCGCTTGGCGCCACTGGGATATTGCCGTACCGCGGCGATAATCGCCGCAATATCTCCCTCCCCTACACGATCCCTGGTACGGTTCTTAAGCATTGAATGACCTTTCGGTGTTGCGCATAAACTATTTGTGCGCAATATAGCACCTTTTGAGCGCAATGAAAAGCGAGATTGCGCAATGCATATTGCGCTCAAACTTGTGAGCGCAATATGCGTTTGGTGCGAAATCGCGAGCGAGGCTGTCTTGGTCGCCTCTTTCAAGGTCCCCGCACAGCGGGGTATAGGCACCCCGGCCACTCCCCGGCGCTCACCGCCGGCAAGGAGCCAAGGACCGTCACCTGGTCCCGCTGACCCGGGACCTTTACCCGGAGCACGGCGAACCCGCTCTCTTCATTGAAGAAGGTGACCCGCTCCACGAGTCCGGCGATCTCTTCAGAAGGTGTTCTGGGTTGTGGGGAGGTGTCGCTCATGCTGGTCGAAGTCTTTGCCCTGGAAGACAAATCCTGCTGGCTGAAACGCACGTTATCCACGTTTTTGCCTGTGTGCTACGGATCCTCGGCAACCGAATTGGCGAACGACTGCGCTTCCGTTTGGTGGAGATGTGCAGGGAAGTCGAGATGCACGGCCAGAATTACCGGCAATCATCGATTTGCGAAGATCAAGTTAGCGCGTCCCAAAGAGGGAAGGGAAGTGACGTCGGCGAGCGCCGCGCATTGACTCTCAAGCAGGGTAGGGAAGGCGTCACAACTTCCTTACCGCTTCCCTCTGATTGAACCGCAACTTCTCCGGCACATCCGCGGCACACCGGGTTCGGCCAGACCTCTGGAAATCGCGATCAAAGGGCGCACGGCTGATGCCGGATCAGTAGCCACAATTCCGTCTCTGGGATATTTACTGAAGCAAATCCCGTTTCCCGATGCGCGTCCGAGGTGTCTAGGTTAAGTCTGTGTTTATTAGCGACTTACCTTGACGCCTCGTCCCAACATTCGGAATCATTGGATTTCGAAAGAATCCGCCTTTCGTGCAAAGATGGTCAAATCCTTCGCTAGTCACGGATTAGTCTCAAGAAAAGAGCGATCTAGCCTTCCGGGCAGCGCCCCCCATCACGATCAACTCAGTAGAGCCGGCACTTCTCCGACAATGGAACCGGGTTTTGTAGGGAGGGTAGATGGTCAAACCGCTGACGAAACGCCAAAAGGATGGGCTGCTGTACGCGCGCCGTGCTTCTGTCGAAGCGGCCATCGATCTCGCCCAAACTCAGGATTTGGAAACGCTGCGGAGTCGATTACGGATTACGGACTGCGGCGCCGACGAGTACCTTCAAACCGAAGTGCTGGTCCATTTGATGCGGGATGCGCGCCGCGGGATGAACGCGCAATTAATGGACGCTTTGTTTCCTGCTCTGCTGAAACGGTGCGAGTCGAACCTCCTTGCGTCTGTTTCCGATGATGGCCTTGCAACTGCCGGAGACGTCAGAGAAGAAATCCTCGGGCAATTTGGAGAAATGTTTGCCGAGGACGGACTCGGCGATAATTCCGACAAACTGGACTACTTCGAATGCAGCTTCAATAGTGCCTTTCGTGCCCTTCGTGTCGATGCGGTTCGAAAGGAGATCGCGCGCCTTCAACACCTCCAACAGTTGCCGGATGAACGGGAGGAAAGATCCGAAACCGACGATGAGGTGTTGTCTCGCATTTCGAAGTCGTATCGAACCCCCGGCACGCAAGAAGTCAACCAGCTTGGCCGGCGCCTGTGGCAGAGAATCTGTGCTCTGCCCAGAGAAGAGCGCCGCGCCGTCGTTCTCTGCCATCTCCTCGGATACGAGGTGGAATCAGAGGATCCAAGCAGAGTTACGGCAGAAACACTCTGTGGCGTGACTGGACGTACGATTCGAGCTCGCCTTAGCCGGGCAGCAGCAAAACTCGCAAAGTTTGAGCAGGAGGGATGAGATGAGCCAAAACCGAAGCGCCGCCACGTTGAGTGATGCGCTCTATGAACTTTCGCTAGCACAACGGGTTCCCGATGCGCCCCTACTCGATGAGTTCGTGCGCCGGTACCCCGAATACGCGGATGACCTGACCGATTTCGCGATAATGCTGGCTGTTGATTCTCTTCGTGAGGTATCTCAGTCGAATGTACCGAGGACCGATCTCGCAGAAGACGAATTGAGTCCAACTGTTTCTCGCGCCATGAGCCGGTTCTATAACCGGCTTCATGCCGTTCAGAGCTCAGAGGATATCTCTGGTCAAAAGAGTGCGTCAGCAAATGAGATCTCGCCAAACCCATTCGCGACCCTTGATCGAGCAGCTTTTCGAGTGCTAGCAGAAAAGCTTAACGTCAATAACGTGTTCGTTATCAAGCTTCGCGACAGGCAAATTGTACCCGAAACGATCCCAAAGAGATTTGCGAATCATTTGGCACAGGAATTGAGGATTCCTCCAGACATACTCATGGGTCACTTACACGCTCTAGGGCAACCACAGATACAAGGCCAGTATTACAAAGCCGCGACTAAGCCCCAGTTGGACGCTAAACAAACATTTAGCGAGGCTGTAAAGACATCTGGGCTCACTGACGAACAACAGAGATTTCTCTTGGCAATGTAGGAAATGAAATGGATTC
>CAYQOQ010000185.1:0-8438 GCA_964419175.1 uncultured Occallatibacter sp.
AGAAGCTGCAGGAGCGGCTGGCCAAGCTGGTGGGCGGCGTTGCCATCATCAAGGTTGGCGCTGCGACCGAGACCGAGCTGAAGGAGAAGAAGGCTCGCGTTGAGGATGCACTGCACGCGACGCGCGCGGCTGTGGAAGAAGGCATCGTCCCGGGCGGCGGCGTGGCTCTGGTTCGTGCGATTCCCGCGGTTGATGCATTGATCAAGACGCTGGAAGGCGACGAGAAGATTGGCGCACAGATTGTTCGCCGTTCGCTCGAAGAGCCACTGCGTCAGATCGTTGCCAATGCCGGCGAAGAGGGCGCGGTTGTGGTCGCGAAGGTGCTCGAATCCAAAGAGCAGCACTTCGGTTACAACGCGCAGACGGGCAGCTTCGAGGACCTGGTGAAAGCTGGCGTCATCGATCCTACCAAGGTGACGCGGACGGCGCTGCAGAATGCGGCTTCGATCGCGGCTTTGCTGCTGACCACCGAGGCTCTGATCGTCGAGATTCCCGAGCCCAAGGCAGCGCCTGCGGGCGGCGGCCACGGCGGCGGCATGGACGGCATGTACTAGAACTGGCCGTTCAGGCAATAGCGCCTTCGGCGCAAAAAGCAAAAAGCCCCCGGCTTCGGCTGGGGGCTTTTTGCATGGCTCGATTTTTGTTGGCCAGGGCGGACAGTGCGACGGTGCGGAAAATCTAGTACTGTGACCGGATAAATATGTCCTATCCCAGGTCCCAAAAGCGGGACCTGGGGCACCCGAAGTTGGTGGCCACGATTACTACATCACGCGGTCACGGTACTAGTTGGAAGTTGCGGCCATGATTGCGGCCTCGATGGTGCTGACATCGGGCGGTGTCGGCACTCGCAGCGACTGGAGCCAGCCAGCTGAGAGCCAGGTGCGGGGGATTGAGAACTCAGACCAGCCGCAATCCAGACAGACGCGCACATCGGGCGAGGGCGACATGGGAGGATGGCTCATGGTGCGTGGACGGTTGCGATAGAGACGAATCTCTGCCGGGACAATTGAAACAGAGCCGGATTGGCACTTCGGGCAGATCATGCAAGATACCTCGAAACCCAAAAAAGCGTAAACAAGCCAACCTGAGAGTACCTAATGGTAATCGGGTAACAGACGGGTTATCAACAGAAATTGTGCAAAAATATACAATTGATGTGAGAAACGTTGGTGTTGTAAATATTTATTTGCGCAGCGTGAACATTTCGTCAAAGATCAGGCTACAACGGTAATGTTGGTTGCCGCTCACAGGTAACGGTTCGCTGAATCTGTTTTCTCTGCGCAATACAATGGGAGCCGAGTTCCGGGCAGGACTGAAGGTACATTTAAGCTGTCGGGGCAGGAGCTATGCGATGTCTGCCCTGAGTCATGGGCTGTGGGTGTAGGCACGGGCCTGATGGCTTCGCTGCGGTACTTACGAGGATTAAATTCGCGGGGAAAAAAGGAACGCGGCGGCCGAGGCCGCCGCGCTGGATGTATGGTCAACGTTGAGTTAGAAGATGAGCCGGGCAGCGATCTCGATTTGACGCGGGGTAAAGAGGAAACCGCTGTTATTGGAGCTAGTGGGTATCCGATAGGTGTTGTTGGAGGGGTTCGAGGTTCCCTGTCCCTGATAAGTAGCCGTTGTTCCCGACAGCTTGTAGGCGGTAGTGCCCAGGCCATCAACATTCTGGTGGTTGGCAACATTGAACATGTTGGCAATCAGTTGGAGGCTGCAGCCCTCCTTAAAGACGATCGATTTCTGCAGGCGGGCGTCGTCTACTTCGTGGCGCGGGTACTTTGCCGTGTTCGGTCCGATTGAGGGAATCATGGCCGATCCCGAAGCGCCGTTCCAGTAACTCAGGATTCCGCTGAAATATCCGCTGACGCCGATGGTGTAGGGCAGGCCGCTTTGCATCTGGAAACTGTCGTCGATCATCCAGTCGTTTGTCAGGTATTTGATGAAGCTGTTGGTGTGGAGGTTGGGAACATTGTAGAGCGCATAGGCAACAAAGCGACCAGGAGTATTCCAGGACGAATTGCCGTAGTTGATGCGCGGATTATTGTAGGGATCGTACCAATTGTTGCCGCCCACGGTAGTTGTATTGGCATTCTGGGCGAAATCGAGAGAGTGCGACCAAGTGTAATTCACGTCAAACTGCACACTCTTGAGCGAATGGTTTTGGACTTCGGCAACCATGGCGTTGTAGTTCGAGTTGACGTTGCTGATCATCTCCATGATGGCCTGAAAGTTATTGGCCACTGAGCCGAACAGAGCCGTGTTGCCGTAGCCGGTGTACTGGCCGACATTTTTGATGACGGTGCCATTGACCCCAAGAGGTCCGCTGTTGCTGCTATCGGAAACCGTTACATTAATGAACGTCTGGGTGGGATTCAGATTGACGTCAAGGAAGTTGGGCAATTCGCGACCTTGCGAGCCGAGGTAGCTCAACGCGAAGAAGGTACCCTTGCCGAAGGCCTGCTGGAGTTCGAGGTCGTACTCCTGTACCTGCGGGTTGCGCAGGTTGGCGGCCAGGAAGTTGGAGGTTGGAGTAGCGGTCGCTGCACCCGTACCGGCGATGATGTTGGGGAGAGTGGGATAGCCGGCCTGAGTGACCTTCAACGCGGTGTTGTACTGACCCTTCGGGCTGCCAGTATTAAAGCGGATGTTGAGCAATTCGCCGTTGTTGATGCGGCCATAGTAGATGCCGTAGCCGCCGCGAAGGATGGTGTTGCCCCCACCGTACAAGTCGTACGAAAATCCAACCCGGGGCCCGAAGTTCTTTTTGTCGCTGGGATTATTGGTGAGGCCGGGGTAGGGTGTGAAGCTGCCAGAGGCCGCAGTCAGAGTGGGATCGGCGGGAGGTAGAGCCTCATAGTCCCAGCGCAGGCCAAGCTCCAGCGTCAAGCGTGGGCTGACCTTCCAGTTGTCTTGGGCAAAGACGCCGCTGTCCATAGTATTGATGCCATAGGTATGGGGCCCAAATGTCTGCGTAAACGATGCGTAGCACGGATATGTGCCAACCGCTGTGGCCGTTGCAGAACTCGGGTTTCGAGAAACGCCGCTGTTGCAGTTGCCGGGCTTGCCGGAGAGGGCGTTGATCTGGTCGCTGATGTAATTGCCGACGTAGCTGTACACGTAATAGCCGTTGCCGTCGCCGCCGAAGGTGTTGTTGAAGTCGTAGTTATGCAGTTCATCGACGCCGAACTTGAAGCTGTGATTGCCCTTGTTCCAATAAAACACGTCGCCGACCTGCCACTTATGTTCTTCGGGGTTGGCTAAGCGGTAGGCATAATACGGTGAGCCCATATAAAAGCCTTCCGAAGTAGCCATGGCGATCTCCGGAATGGTGCCGTTGACGGAAAGGCCATTGCCAATCAGGTTGGCCTTGGTGTAGGGAGTCAAGGGCTGTTGCGTTTCAGGGAGCAGTTCGCGGCCATACTGATAGAGGACTTCGTTACTCATGTTGTTGGTGATGAGACTGGTGAGCTTGGTGACGCCATAGTCAAGCTTGACGAAGTCGTTGCCAATGGTATCGCGCGCGTAGTCGAGTGCGGCCTGTGTTTGAACGCCGCCCGGGGAATCCCAGCGCAGGCGGTGGAAAAGGACGCTCAGGTGCTCTTTGGGGTTGATCTGCCAATCGACCTTGGGGGTATTGATCTCCTGATATCCGAAACGAGGCGTGCTTCCGAGATCGGAGTTCATGTTCGAGATCCAGGCGTCGTATGCAGCCACGCCCTGGTCATAATTGCTGTAGCCTTGGCGCGCCGCCAAAGTGCAGGCATCGGCATCGAGTGCGTAGTTGGTGTCGGTGGTGGTGGTGGCATTCCAATAGCCAGTGGAGAGATTACAGTTGCTTGCCGACAAGCCGGTGGTCAGGTTGGCCGATGAGGTCGGCAGGGCGTAAAAAGCGGTGGCGCTGGTGGGAACGCCTTGGAAGGGGAATACGTGGGTGTGCTGATCGTAGGTGTAGATCCAGAACAACTTGTCCTTGATCAGCGCTCCTCCACCCGTGAAGCCGTAGATCTTGCGCAGATCTTTGGGCTTGATATGCTGGGCAACATATTTTCCGCTGACCAAGGAGGACACGGTGGTGTAGTCGTTGAAGGCATTCCAGTTGCTTTCGCGATCCCAGAAATAGGCCTGGCCGTGAATCTGGTTGGCGCCGCTCTTGGTCACGGATGTAAGGACGCCGCCTGCGGCGCGGCCGTATTGAGCCGAGAAAACACCCGTGTTGACGGCGAACTCGCGGACGGCGCTTCCGGAGGTGGAGTAAGCCTCGCGGGTGCGGCCCCGCTCCTCGGAATAATAGGCATTGTTATCATCGGCGCCGTCGATCTCGACATTGTTCATCACCGTGCTGATGCCGCGAATACTGACCAGCCCGAAGCCACTGGAGTCGGCGACCACACCGGGGGTGCTCATGGCCAGAGCCGACCAACGGCGATTGTTGATGGGAATATTTTGAAGTGCGGTAGTGTTCAGCGTATCCGTGAAATCGGGAGACTCCGTGTTCATGACCGGGGCTTGCTCAGTGACAACCACTTCAGTGGAAGAGGAAGCGACGGCCAGGCGCGGTGAGATGTTAGTGACCTGTCCCACCACGACCGTGACCCGATCAGCGCGATATTTGGCGAAGTTGGGGGCAGAAATATTGACGGAATAGGTCCCCGGTTCCAGGAGTGGGGCTTTGAAATAGCCGCTGCTGTCGGAGACAAGGTTTACCGCGAATCCCGTGCCGGTGTTCTGAATAGCTACGGTGGCGCCGGGGACAGCCGCTCCGGTGGCATCCATCACAGAGCCAGAGATGGAGCCCTGGGTGGTGGACTGCGCATTGGCGGCAAACGAGGCTAGGCAAAAAGCAAGAGCAAGCAACGCCAGGCGGGTAATGCCAAGATTTATTCGATTGAATGTCATCGTGGTCCTCGAAGTTCAAATTCTGCATTCAGTATGTTTAGCGTTGATAAAAAGCGCAGCGTCGTTACGATCGCTCTATGCACTGGTCTGCGCGCCAGGTCTTTAACCGAATCAAGTGATTGCGCGGGCCGCTTGAGTGACCCACGGTAGTAAATATGGATCCGGCGAAGCAGATAGCTTCTGAAACAGCCCGACAGAACATCGAAGAGGGTGACAGCGCGAGACAGAGCCATGGCGCAAGATAGCAGCAAGAAGTCCGCTTCGGCGTCCATGAGTCACTGCACGCACCACCATGGTCCTCGTGGGTTCAATTTCTACAAGTCGCGTGCCCTGAAAGAAAGGCCAGGGTCCGCCCGTGTACGAGCGGAATATGGTTCAGGAATAGCGACGTGAATCTTTGATAATTTGTAATCTCTTATTAGTTTGTGGCAGCGCGGCCTGTTTCTCCAAGCTGAAATGGAGATTTTCTCGCGGTTTTAATGCTAGGAAATGTGGAAAAGGAGGGTCAAACTATTGCAGTGCAAGGTGTCGTCTTCGGGCTTTTCTGCAAGGGGAGCGAATTAGACGGAAGCGCGGCGCGGAATCAGGTTCCGCGCCGCGCTTGGTTGTGGCTGGCTGTTTGCCGGGTTTTGTGACTAGTACTGTGACCGGATAAATATGTCCTATCCCAGGTCCCAAAAGCGGGACCTGGGGCACCCGAAGTTGGTGGCCACGATTACTACATCACGCGGTCACGGTACTAGTGATTGCTTCCGAGGCCCCACTGGATGCGCAAGCCGGTGCGGAAGTTCATGGGCAGGCTTGTATAGCCGATGGGGGCGATGTGCTGCTGGCTGAGCAGGTTTTCAGCCCGGGCGTAGATGGCAAGCCAGGAGAGCAACTGATAGCTACCGCCGAGGTCCAGCTTGGCATAGCCGAAATCGAGGTTGCGGTTGGGCAAGACGAGCGAATTGCCCTGATTGAGGTCCGCATAACCGAGGAATGTGGAATCGTCGCTGCGGCTGGCGAAGGATGAGGTAAACGCCGCGGTGATTTTCTTTCCCGCATAACTGGCGGTGAAGAAGCCGGTGTGGGGCGGACGCCGGAAGGGGCGAGCGCCTTTCAGCGGAGAGTAAATGCCGACGGGGATTCCGTTGAAGGTGGGCGCATAGCCGCCGAGCAGGGCAGCGTTGTCGCTGGAGAAGGACCGCTGCACAACGGAGTCGAGGTAGGTGTAGCCGCCACGGAGAAAGATGTTCTTGCCGATTCCGCTTTCGACGGTGGATTCGATGCCCTGGGCGCGGAAGGCGAGCGAGTTGAGATCGAGCGAGTAGGCGTTTTCGCTTTGCAGAGTGGACTCGAGGGCTTGTTGCTGCTGCGGGGTGAGATTGGGTAGCAGGGCGGGTACGAGTCCGGCGCCAACGGATTCAATGGCGCGGCCAAACTCATTATGGAAATAGTTGACGCGGAAGACGAGGCGCTGGCTCCAGAAAGACTGCTCAGCGCCTCCCTCCCATGTACGCGTGGTGGGCGCCAGGATTGGGGAGATTCCCAACTGTTGAATCGTTGCCTGGCCGCCGTTGCTTTTGAGGACGTTGTAGAGCGAGCCGAACTCCTCAGTCAAGGCAGGCTCGCGGACGCCCTGTGCGAAGCTGAAGTTCAGCTTGGTTCCGCTAAAGATGCCGGAGCGTGGGCGCAGAGCGAAGAAGCTGAGTCCTGCATTCGGCGAGAAGCCGTTGCCGAAAAGCTGGTAGTGCTGCTCGCTTCCACGGAAGGTATAGAACAAGCGGTTCTTAAAGTCGCCATGCGCGCCGAAGACGAAGTCGTAGTTATTGAGGCTGAGGGACTCGTCGATGTAATAAGCCGGCTCACGTTCGTCGGTGCGCTCGTTCTCATAGTGGAAGGCGGCCAGCAGCATCAGGTGCGGCGTGAGATGCAGGTCGCCTTGGTAGAGAAACTGGTCGCGGTTCGAGATCAGGTCAAGACGGTTGGGGTAGACGCTGCCATTTGCCGCGCTGTAATTGAGCAATGCGGGGCCGGCGGCGCTATAGCCGTTGGCGCCCTGGATGGTGACGGGCAGCCCGTAGAAGTTGCCGCCGGTGAAGGAGTTGGGAGCGCCGCCGCAACTGCCGACGGGGATGCAGATGCCCGCGGCATACCACTGCTGCGACTGCTCGCGTTTGCGCGTGAGGCCGTACTGGAAGCGATTGTGGAAGCCGGGCGTGGTCTGGTTCTCCAGGGTCGCACCGCCATAGAGGTCCTGATCGCCTTCTTTGCGGTCGTCGGCAATGCGGTAGAAGTCCCACGAGTTGGGGACCCCAGTTGCATCGACGCCGTAGTGGAGCGTGGCGCGGATTATGGTGTCGCCGCTGAGCTGCCAGCCGACATTGGCCGCAGAGGTGGCGAGATGATACTGGTCCAAAGGGATGGAGTTGCCGGTCTGCAGCCAACTGAAGGCGCCCAGGTAATCGAGTTTGTTGTGTGCGCCTGCCACTTGGAGTTCTTCACGCGTGGAATTGAAATTACCGGCATCGGCCTGGAAGAGCAGGGAGGGGAAGCTGGTGGTTCCGTGAGGAGTGGTGAGGCTGACGACACCGCTGGCCGCATCGGAGCCATAGAGGCTTGAATTGGGTCCGCGATAGATCTCCGCGCTCTCGACGGCCGTGGTGGAGAGCGGACCGAGGTCGAATCGCCCACCCATATCACCGATGCTGACGCCGTCAAGAAGGATCTTGTTGGAGTCCGAGTCGCCGCCGCGCACGAAGAGAGAGGTCTGCGCGCCCAGTTGTCCGTCCTGCGTGGCGAATGTTCCGGGCATGAGACGAAGCGAGCTTACGAGGTCGTCGCGCAGGGCGAGATCGATGGGGCTGATGACACTGATCGCGGAGCTGGTTTGGGATTGCGGCGTGGGGGATCCGGTGGCGGTGACGACGATGGACTCGCGTACCCATTCTGGTTCGAGTACCAGGTTGCGTTCGATATTGTCGAGGCGGCCGGCGTAGAAATCCGGGGTCTGCAACTGGCGAAAACTTTTGGATGAGACGACGAGGAAGAACCGGCCTTCAGAGCCTGTAGTGATCTGAAAGCTGCCGTCAGCGGTGGAGGCTGCTGCTGCTATTACTTTGCCATTGCAGACAAGAACGACTCGTGCGCCGGTGACTTTGGCTCCGGTTGTGTCGGTGACAACGCCGCGTATGGATGCAGCAGGGCAAACGGTGGATGCGAGGACAAGCAGGAAGACGGAGAAGAGGTAGGGCAAAGTGTGGCGTTGACGAGCGTGCAAGGATGAGGAAACGGGCATGATGGCTCCTTCGTCCCCCTCGGGACGTGAAAGCGGTTGAAAACGCCAAGGACCGGTCTCCTGACTTGCGCCTATTTCAGCCACCTTCCCAAAGATGGGGATAGATCCCGTCTCCAGTGGTTTTCGGGTCTTCCGCGAAGGGCGAAAGACGCCTGGCTGATGTCCTGCCGAGATCCCGTGATCGAATCGACGGTCGCGGGGGCAGGTGCGCTCACAGTTGCGGGGCAGTGGCGGAATTTCACCGCCTTCCCGAGCATCCTGG
>CAYQOQ010000186.1:0-8424 GCA_964419175.1 uncultured Occallatibacter sp.
TGCCGGTGACGGCCATGGCGCGGAAGGCGGAACGGAAGCTGCAGGCCCAGATGGCGGAGGCGAGACCCTTGCCTGCGACGTCGGCGACGGCGAGGAGGAGACTGCCGTCGAGCTGGGCGATGAGGTCGAGGTAGTCGCCGCCGACTTCGTAACAGGTGACGGAGCGGAAGGCGAGCGAATAGCCGGGAATGGAGGGCAGCGTTTGCGGAAGGAGCGAACGCTGGATGGCGCGGGCGGCGTCGAGATCCTGCTGTACGCGGGCGAACTCGACGTTGCGCTTGTGGAAGCGGGCGTTTTCAAGGGCGACGGCGGCCTGGAGGGCGAGACCCTCGATGAAGTCGGACTCGTATAAGGTGAGTTCGCGGCCGTCGGGAGGGGCTACGACCAGCTCGGTCATGCGGTTGCCATCGCGGTCGTCGAGGGGCCAGGTGAGTTGGGCGGCGGCGTCGGCGGGGTCGTCACCGTAGACGAGGTTGGCGGAGGGGAAAGCGGCGCCGGACATTTCCAGTTCGCGCACGACGATGCGGAGGACTTGTTCGAGGACTTCGTTTTCGTGGATGGTGGAGTGGACCTGGCGGGAAGCCTCAAGGAGCGCCTGGAGGCGCGCTACTTGCTGTTGCAGGTCGATTGTTTCTCCACCGCCCGGCAGGTGTACACCAGCGGCCATCGTGTCCTCCGTGGAATTTCACTCTAGCATGGCGCGTGGTGCTTATCACTCCCAGGCCCGAAAATCCGGATCTCTACACCAGGGACTAAGACCAGTCCCTTCACCCTAACGAGCAAAGATCGCTCGTCGGGGACCCCGAGTCCTTGGGGACCCCGGACTTGGGGCACCCGCAGTTCATTGGACAATCCGAGTGAAAAGGATTGAACAAAAGCAGCAAGTTAGCCTCCGCTACGCGGAGATAGCAAGTCAGCAAGTTAGCGGGTGATACTTGACGGCGAGGTTTCATTCTTTCGCGGGTCGTCTTCGCCGGTGGACGACTGTTACAAAGCCTTGAGGTATTGCGCCAATCAGGAGGTTTTCCGCCGCTGTTTAGCCGCTGAGGGATGTAATTGAATCCATTCAAACCATCCCTCCGGGGCTAAAGCCCAAGAGATTTCTGCTTGTTTTGCGGCACGGCTGAAGCCGTGCCCTTTCAAAACATTTCAAAAAAATCCAAATGCGATTGCCCTGCGTCAGGCGGGGCGGGGGGCTTCTTCGTAGGAGACGCCGGCTTCGCGGAACATGCTTTGGGCGATGTCGCATTCGGCTTTCCAGTGGGCGGGGGTCGCGCCTTCGATGGTTACGACGCGGACGATGCCGGCTTGAATGAGCAGGGCGGCGCATTGAGGGCAGGGGCAGAAGGTGACGTAGGCGGTGGCGCCCTTGAGGCCGTGGCCGTTGCGGGCGGCGGCGGCGATAGCGTTGGCTTCGGCGTGGACGATGAGGCGGTATTTGGTTTCGCGATGGTTGAGGCGGTCGTCATCGGCGATGCCGCGGGGGAAACCGTTGAAGCCCTCGGAGAGCTGGGCGTGGTCGGAGTCGGCGATGACGCAGCCGACTTTGGTTGAGGGGTCCTTGGACCAGGAGCTGACCATCAAGGCCATATCGATAAACTTGCGATCCCATCCGTTCATGCGGTCCTCGTGGGGGAGAAGGTTTGGCTATCAGGATAACGTGGCGGGGTGGGGACGGCGTGAAGAAAGGCCTGGGGATGAACAGGCTGCGGAAAAAGGCCCCATTTTGGATGAAAGGCCCGAAAAACATACCTCAGGGGCTAAAGCCCCATTCATTCCATTGCATTTATACCGGGGATAAATCCCCGGCCTACCGCCGGGAGGAGCTTTTCCGCAGCCTGTGAAGGCCCCTGCTCCCTCCGTGGGAAGTGCTCTCGGCCGTATCGACAGAGCCGTCCCAAAAAGCTGAAGACGCTAGCTGGCGAAAAACAACAGCAGATCCTTCGACTCACCACCCCACGCTCCACCCCAAAGAGCAAAAGCGCTCGTTGGGGACCCCGAGTCCTTGGGGGCCCTAGACCTAGGGCACCCCGGCGACTTCAAAAAATTGCCTGCGCATAACGCCATTACATCGAGATGCTGACTGCAATTCCGATGCCTGGATAGTTGCGGTCGTACATGTAGTAGCCGTCGTTGCCGTAAATGATGTAGACGTCGTCGTTGTCGTACCAATCATTCGCCCAGGATCCCGGCCATGGGTCGAGAAGCGTAACCCAATAGCCCTGGTACTGGAAGCGCGGGTATCCGTTATAAGCCATAAAGGGTAGACCGGAGATCCGGAACCAATGCTGCGGCCCAAAGTAGCCACTGTACCGGTCCTGAGGGACACGGTAACCGTTGTAGCCGCCGCGCTGTTGCCAACTGCGGTGGTCTGACTGCCAGTTCCCTGCGCGATGAGATTGCCAGGTGCTCTGCTCTTGTTTACGCTGAGCGGGCTGTTGTTGCTGGACACGCTGCTGTTGCTGGTTAGCCTGATTCTGCTTCTGTTGCTTCTGCACTTGCTGCTGTTGCTGCTTGTTCTGGTTTTGCTGTTGCTGGGCACGCTGCTGTTGCTGGTTCGCCTGATTCTGCTTCTGTTGCTTCTGCACTTGCTGCTGTTGCTGCTTGTTCTGGTTTTGCTGTTGCTGGGCACGCTGCTGTTGCTGGTTCGCCTGATTTTGCTTCTGTTGCTGCTGCACTTGCTGCTGCTGCTGCTTGTTCTGGTTTTGCTGTTGCTGGGCGCGCTGCTGTGGTTGTGCCTGCGGCTGCTGTGTGTGCTGCTGCGCAGGCTTGGCTTGGTCGTTTGCCCTTTGCTGCTGCTGGGGTTGACCCTTCTTATCGCCTTGTTTATCATTCTGCGCGAGGGCAGGAGCGGCGATTCCTAGCATCAGTGACAAAACGGACGAAGTAATAACTACGATCGCTTTCATAGGAGCCCCTTCGACTTACATTCGTTATCTGCTACTTGCCCCGGCGCAAGCTTCCTGATTCAAAATTGACTCGCCGCCTGTTAGCTTCACGCGATACGGCCGGTTTCAGGCTACGGATTTCCAGCGCATGAGCCATGGTCCTCTCATGCCCCTGAATATTGCCGCCTTCGCCAAGGAGGAATCTGTATTGTTTTGCTCAACATGGAAGACTCTCCCCAAACAACTTCGTTGAAGTTGTTTGGAAAACCCCACGGGGCGACGCTGGTTTGCTGCTCAGAATCGAGACTTGGGGGTACCCTGCCCTGGCTCAAGCGCCGATGGCGGCGCGAATGTCGTTTGTCTCGAGAATGCGCCTGGCGTAGCCACGTTTGGCGACGGCGAGCATGGCCTGGCCGATGTCGCGCGTGGAGAGAACCTGGTTGGGCAGGGCGCGGCGAAGCAGGGGGAGAAACGGCTTCAGGAGAGCATAGAGGATGCGGTAGGCGGGGGTCTTGGAGCGAATGCCGTCGAGGGGCTGGATAAGGCCGGGGCGGAACATGTAGGCGTTCAAGGGCAGGCGCAGAAGGGCGTTCTCGGTTTTTCCTTTGATGCGAGCCCACATGACGCGACCCTGCTCGGTGCTGTCGGTTCCGGCGCCGGAGACATAGATGAAGGTGATGCCGGGGTTGAGGCGGCTGAGGGGCTCGGCGGCAGCCAGAGTGAGATCGTAGGTGATGCGGTCGTAGGCGGCTTCGCTCATGCCGGCGGACGAGACGCCGAGCGTAAAGAAGCAGGCGTGAAAGCCGGTGAGTTGGCTTTCAATGGTGGATAGGTCTGCCAGGTCGTGATGGAGGATTTCGCGGAGTTTGGATTTTTGCGGTCCGGGAGTCTGGTTGCCGGCGGGGCTGCGGCCGACGGTGAGCACCAGTTCGACATCCGGGTCGCGGAGGCACTCTCGGAGTACGCCGTTGCCTACCATGCCGGTTGCGCCAAAGATAACTACTTTCATTGCTTTATCCTACTTTCTCAAGTCACGTGATGTTGGATGCCGGCGGACGGGCGGAAGGCGCACCCGGGCGGCTTTGGCCGGCGCCGCGGCACGGGCGAGTTTATTGGGAGAAGGAGGGCGATGCAGGCGAAACAGGCATCTTATATTGGGGTGGGCCGCGCGACGACGCGCACGGCTGCTATTGCCCTTTTTCGCTTACAATGGTTCGCGGCTTCGGCTCGGGTAAGGAAGCATTTATACGGAATGGCATAGCAGCGTCTTATCATCATCTTGGGTAGGCGAAACCTTTAGGGGAATAGTTTCGTCCCTACAAAGGTATGCGGACTGTGTGACTTTTTCTGTCCTGGCCGCCATTGAGCCCATTTTCAGGGGCATCGACTAAAGAGAAAACGAAGAGAATCGACACCATGTCCATCGAAGGCACTCCAGAGTCCCAACATTCCGAAAACGGCATACTCGACAATCACGAGGAAGCGCGCGCGCCCAAGAATCCCTGGGTGAGAATCATTGTTTACCTGGTGCTGGTGTGCGGAGCGGGGTTTGTTGGGTGGCGGATCTACCAGAACAACCAGGCAGCCAAGCAGCAGGCGAGCAGCCAAGCGGCGGCGCTGCTGGGCAGGCCGGTTCCGGTGCAGGTGGCGGCGGTGGCCGAGAAGCCGATGCCGATTTACCTGACGGCGCTGGGCACCGTGACACCGTACATGAGCGTGACGGTGAAGGCGCGAGTGAGCGGGCAGCTTTTGCCGGTGAAGTTTACCGAGGGGCAGGAGGTACGGCAGGGGCAGACGATTATGGTGATCGACCCCAGCCCCTACCGGGCCACCCTTGACCAAGCGAAGGGTACGCTGGCCCACGATGAAGCCCTGCTGAAGAATGCGCAGGCCCAGTACTCCCGCTACAAGGCGCTTTACGCGGCGGGCGTGACGTCAAAAGAGGTGATGGACGCCGATGAGGCCCAGCAGGGCCAGTACCAAGGCGCCATCCAATCGGACAAGGCGGCGATTGAGACAGCCCAGTTGCAACTCAACTGGTGTTCTATTCAGTCTCCTATTAACGGCCAGATCGGGTTGCGGCTTGTGGACCCCGGTAACATTATCACGGCCAACACCACCAACCTGGTAATTATCAACCAGTTCCACCCGATCGCAGTGTACTTTACGCTGCCGGAGAATCAGCTTCCGCAGGTGCTGGCGAAGCTGGCGGCGGACCGGCGGCTGCCAGTGGATGCGTACGACAAGGGCGACACGCAGAAGCTGGCGACGGGGCAACTGCTGACGGCCGATAACCAGATCGACACGACGACCGGCACCGTAAAGCTGAAGGCGGTGTTTACGAACGAGAACAACGCGCTGTTTCCGAACCAGTTTGTGAACATCCACCTGGTGATGGAGAACCGGCCGAATGCGCTGGTGGTTCCGTCGGCAGCGATCCAGAACGGGTTGCAGGGGACGTTTGTGTGGACTGTGGCCACGGACGCCAAGGGCGCCACAACCGCAACGATGCAGCCGGTGAAGATTGTGCTGGCACAGGGCCAGGTGACGATTCTGGATAGCGGGGTTGCGGCGGGCGAGAATGTGGTAGTGGACGGCGCGGACCGGCTTCGCCAAGGTGCGCCGGTGGTGGCGAGCCAGGCACGGCAAGCCGGAGCGGGACAAGGGTCAGGCGGGCAAGGCTCGCAAGGTCAGGGCTCGGCGGCCGGCGATAGCGGCAAGGCGACAGGGAAACAGCAGCACAAGGAGCAGCAGTGAGTCTTAGTCCCTCCCGGCCATTTATTCTGCGCCCGGTAGCGACCTCGCTGCTGATGGCGGCTATTCTGCTGGCTGGCGGCGTCGGCTACGAGCAGTTGCCGGTCTCCGCACTGCCCGAGGTGGACTACCCGATCATCCAGGTGCTTACCTTTTACCCGGGCGCGGGGCCGGAGGTGATGGCCTCGTCGGTAACGGCGCCGCTGGAGCGGCAGTTCGGGCAGATGCCGGGACTGAAGCAGATGACCTCGGTGAGTTCGGGCGGCGGGTCGGTGATTACGCTCGAGTTCAACCTGGACGAGAACATCGACGTGGCCGAGCAAGAGGTGCAGGCGGCCATCAATGCGGGCAACAGCTTTCTGCCCGCGGACCTGCCCAATCCGCCTGTCTACAGCAAGGTGAACCCGGCCGACGCGCCGATCATGACGCTGGCGCTGACCTCGGACTCGCTTCCGCTGGACAAGATTGAGGACGCGGCCGACACGAACCTGGCGCAGAAGATTTCGCAGGTGACGGGCGTGGGACTGGTGTCGATTGCCGGCGGGCAAAAGCCGTCGGTGCGCATCCAGGCCAATCCGACGCAACTGGCCGCATACAACCTGAGCCTGGAGGATCTGCGCACGGCGCTTGCGACGGCCAACGTGGACCAGGCCAAAGGCACGCTGAACGGGAGCCGCCAGTCCTACACGATTGGCGCTAACGACCAACTGCTGTCGAGCTCGGATTACAAGCCGGTGGTGATTGCCTATCGCAACGGGGCGCCGGTGCGCGCCTCCGATGTGGCGACCATCGTGGACGCGGCGGAAAACAACCAGCAGGCGGCATGGACGGACCGCACGCCGGCGGTGATTGTGAACATCCAGCGGCAGCCGGGCGCCAACATCATTTCCGTGGTGGACCGCATCAACAAGCTGCTGCCGCAGTTGCAGACGAGCCTTCCGGCCGCGGTGCAGGTGAAGGTGCTGACCGACCGCACGCTGACCATCCGCGCTTCAGTGCGGGATGTGGAATTTGAATTGATGCTCACCATCGGGCTGGTGGTGATGGTCATCTTTCTTTTCCTGCGCAACCTGGCGGCAACGATTATTCCTTCGGTCGCGGTGCCGCTGTCGATTGTGGGCACCTTTGGCGTGATGTATCTGCTGGGCTACTCGCTGAACAACCTGACGCTGATGGCGCTGACGATCTCGACGGGCTTTGTGGTGGACGACGCGATCGTGATGATCGAGAACATCTCCCGCTTTATTGAAGAGGGGATGAGCCCGATGCAGGCGGCGTTGAAGGGCAGCGAGCAGATCGGCTTCACGATCATGTCGCTGACGGTATCGCTGATCGCGGTGCTGATTCCGCTTCTGTTCATGAGCGATGTGGTGGGCCGGCTGTTCCGCGAGTTTGCGATTACGCTGGCGGTCACCATTCTTGTGTCGGCGGTGGTTTCGCTGACGCTGACGCCGATGATGTGTTCGCGCATTTTGCAGGACAAGGCGACGGCGAAACAGACGCGTTTTTACTATGCATCGGAGAAGGTTTTCAACTCAATCATTGCCGCGTATGGGCGCGCCCTGACGGTGATTCTGCGGCATCGATTCGCGACGCTGATGGTGACGATTTCTACGTTTGTGGCCACTGTGCTGCTGTTCATCGCGGTGCCGAAGGGCTTCTTTCCGGTGCAGGACACGGGCGTGATTCTTGGCATCTCGGAAGCGCCGCAGACGGTGAGCTTTACCAACATGGCGCAGCGGCAGCAGAAGCTGGTGGACGTTGTGTTGCAGGATCCGGCTGTCGATAACGTCTCATCGTTCATCGGCGTGGATGGCACCAATACGACGCTGAACTCGGGACGCATCCAGATCACGCTGAAGCCGCTGGATGTTCGGAAGGTAACGGCGACCGAAGTGATCCAACGGATGCAGAGCAAGGTGAACGCCGTCGAGGGCATTCAACTGTTCCTGCAGCCGCTTCAGGATCTGACGGTGGAAGACCGAGTCAGCCGCACGCAGTTCCAATATGCGCTGGAAGATCCGGACCAGAAGGAGCTGGCGACGTATACGCGCAAGCTGGTGACGGAGCTGAGCAAAGAGAGCGTGGTGACCGACGTTGCCAGCGACTTGCAGGACCAGGGCCTGGCAGCAGAACTGGTGATCGATCGGGACACGGCGTCGCGGCTGGGCATCGCGATGGCGGACGTGGACAACACGCTCTACGACGCATTTGGACAGCGCCAGGTATCGACGATGTTTACGCAACTGAACCAGTACCACGTGGTGATGGAGGTCGGGAAAGAGTTCCAGACCGATCCTGGGACGCTGAACAATCTCTACGTGAAGTCGGGGAACGGGACGCAGGTTCCGCTGAGCATGTTGGCGCACTGGGAACAGGGGAACGCGCAACTTTCGATCGGTCATGAGGACCAGTTCCCTTCCACTGTGGTGAGCTTTAACCTGGCACCGGGGAAGGCTCTGGGCGACGCTGTGCAGGCCGTGAATCGCGTAGAGCAGCGGATCCAGATGCCGGCCAGCATCAATGCGAGCTTTGAAGGCACGGCAGCCGCATTCCAGACTTCGCTGTCCAATGAGCCGCTGCTGATTCTGGCCGCGCTGATTACGGTTTACATTGTGCTGGGCGTTCTTTACGAGAGTTACATTCACCCGATCACGATTATTTCGACGCTGCCGTCGGCGGGCGTGGGCGCGCTGCTTGCTCTGATGATTACGCGGGTGGAGTTCAGTGTGATTGCGCTGATCGGCATTATTCTGCTGATCGGCATTGTGCAGAAGAACGC
>CAYQOQ010000187.1:0-8349 GCA_964419175.1 uncultured Occallatibacter sp.
CCACCGCCCGAAAGCCAATGTCGGAAGAGGCAAAGAAGCGCATCGGGGAGGGGCTGCGAAAATACCGGGAGGCCAAAGCTCTGGCCAAGGCCACACAAGGAGCGGCTCCCGCGCCTCTGGCCTCCGCGCCGGAACCCGCCGACACTTTGGTGGTCTCCGCATCTGAAGCGCCCGTAGAAGTTCCCGCCGACGCTCAGGTGGTGGATTCCGAGCCTCAGGAACCCGCTCAGGCCCCCGCCGACGTTCTGGTACCAGATAGCCCCCGTGGATCGAGGGGAACGCGGAAAGGGGCGCGGGCATGACATTGCCCCTCGGTCGATGCGTTGCCACACCGGGCGCAATACAGACATTGGAGGAGGCCGGGGTTTCCCCGGCTTCCTTGCTCGCCAGGCACATGAACGGAGATTGGGGCGAATTGGATGAACACGACCGCAAGGAGAACCAGTTCAGCCTGAAGAATGGATTCAGAATTCTCAGTAGTTACGCGCTTGGCAACGGCGAGAAAATCTGGGTGATAACTGAAAGTGATCGATCCAGCACATGCATTCTCCTCCCTTCTGAATACTGACAGTTGGGGCATACAGAGGACCGAGAGCAACGCGGAAGGCGGTGAAGGAATAATGGCACTCCCTTTGGGGAAAGTCTTCGGCACGATGGGGGCTGTCGTTGCTTTCGCGGGAGCCCTGGACGACGACTTGAATTCCTTCCTGTCCCGTCATGCAAACGGCGACTGGGGCGAGGTCAATGACCATGACCGGAAAGCTAATGAGTACGCTGTGGAACACGGCCTCCGTGTGCGCTCCGCTTACACACTGAGTAGCGGCGAAACAATCTGTGTCGCCACCGAGGCCGACCGCAGCAAGACGACGATTATGTTACCGGAGGAATACTGATCGTGTGGTGGTGCAACCCATACCTGCATCGGCATTGACCTGCCACATCGGTCTACGAAGCGGTTCTAACTATTTCCTCTTCCGTAACATCTGCGGCTTCACTCGTCTCTGAGGCGTCTTCTTCGGGCAGTGCTGACGGGTTATTTCCTTCGGACAGAATCTTTGCATAAGTCTTTTGAAGAAAACTCAACGAATCATCTCTGTCTGCGTTGTAGTTCAACTCCTTTTGGAAAAGTTGAAGTCGCGCCTTGCTGTCGTTCAAAATCTGGGACCAAGTTTTTACCCAAATCTCTGTGTTGTCCTTACGATCAAGCATTCCATAAGGCCTGTCGCTGCTTGTAATCTCCTCCCTGGCATAATCGTCGAGATCATCAGAGACCACCCAAAACTCCCATCGCACTTTCAGCGCTCGAAATCGCTCGTCATTTCGAACAGCAAACGCATAAGATTTTATCTGACTGGTTTCTTCTTGGCCGATTTTCACAGATGGTCTCTTGAGTTCAACCACAAGATAATCGAGTTCGTCAGCACGCGCAGTTGGGATGCGTCTTGTCAGGAAAAGGTCCACTATCCCGGTCGAACCGTCAAGGCGCTTCACCGGCGCATCGACAACAGAATCCGTCGAAGCCCCTTTCAGTTTAAGATGCTTTCGGAGCACCTCGGTAAGGGACTTATCGCTTAAGGTTAGTGCGAATTCCTCTCCGAAAAGCCATGTGTTTTCCGCGAGAATACGATGCAGTTGCGTTCTCTCCTTGAAATGCTTTTTCAGGTCAGTATCAAAAAGCATTGTTTCAAGCCCACGGAGAAATTCCAATCGGTCGGCGACCATCTTGGCAGAACTGATTACAGCGGAAAGCGAAGTCTTACGTAGCAATTTGGCTAAATCTTCTTGCTTCTGCTTTGGAAGCTCCAGCACTTCCGTTAGGATTAGCTGAACATCCTCGGGGCTACTCTCAATGGCCTGCTTAAGCATGCGCAGTTGAAATCGCTTATTCCTTGAATCAAGAGCTTCAAATTCCGGAATCGCTGATGCAACATTGATCGCAACAATATCGAATACTTGCCGTTCCACACGCTGCACTGCTGAATCAGGTTCCCCCGCGTAGGGATAAATGGATTCGGCCTTCCAGCGCTCAACCCTTGATCGGGTGTCTTCAAGGACCCTTTCTTTGAAGTGCGTCCTCAATTGTTCTTTGCCCTCTTCAAGCGCTTTGGATAGCTCCTCATCCATTTCGGCAACATCAAGTTTTCCCTCTTGATTGAGCAGGGATACATATTCGCTTTTCAGATATGCCGAAAACTCGAATGCAGGCGCATGTATCTTAGGCGGGATTCGATGAAGCGGGAGACCGCTCGCGTCGCAAAGGTAAAGCATCCGCTCAGTCGGTGATTTCCATTCAATCACTTCAATCGTCGCCGGGTAGGACTGTCCATCGCGGTTTATGGATGGAAGTGCGAATTGTCGCTTCAAATGAATCACGGAAGCGGGATCAATAGCGTCTCCGAGAAGCGAAATGGAAACATCTCTATACTCAGTCATGTATAGCGCGTAGAGTTCCGCTAATTCCTGCGCCACGCCACCAGAAGAGAGCCGCCAATCCTTATCGAGTTCGCTTAGTCTTACTCTTACTCCCGTATGAGCACCTTGGGGAGCATCTTCTATTGCAGAAATCCTCGCACTTTTCACGTTGTCGCGAATGATCGTGATCTTGAATGTCTTGAGTGATCCTGACTCATCTTTCGCTGTTACAAACCATTCGGCAATCCTCCCGAGCGCCAGCGCTCTTAAACGCCCACGCCCTTCTTTTCCGTGAAGGTGCCGATTGGCATTCTTTGAGAGTCTGGTCACCTTCTTCCATGAGCCGCCAAGATTCTCAAAGAGTTTTGGCGCATCAGCGGGTGGGATGCCGTGCCCATTGTCCTCTACAACAATGGCTTGGAGGCCAAGCTCCCCATCTTCGGCAGAGACAGTGATCCGTGTTGCCTCAGCATCCAAACCATTCCAAATCAATTCAGCAATAGCCTGCGCGGGGCGTCCACTGGCGAGCTTCTCTGCGAAATCCTCTTGAACGTTTAGCGTAACAACTGTTTCTTCGCTCATCGCCTAGACTCCTGAAACTCTGTGTCACTGATTATCCATCAACCTAGCCAAGCTGGCATCCAGAAAACCGTAAGAGGCTCACTGCTCTTTCACGCAGGATTATCCGACCTGCTCATTCTGCGCCAGCAGTGCACGCAGCCGGGTGAGTGCGTCCGTCACGGTCCTTCCCTGGTCCTCAATGTTTTGGATGATTTGCTCGGGGGTGCGGTCATCGGTCTTCACCACGGCGCGTGGATTCACTGCCTTCAAATCGAAGGTTGCCGCATCAATCTCCGAGGCTTTCGCTTCGAGGTCCCGCGTGGCCTTCTGCTTCTCTGCGATCTCTGCTTCAATCGAATCGGTCTTTGCTTTGGCTGCGTTTGCCCGCTTCAGGTCACGGAGCTGCTCCTTCAGGTCTACGATGGCGGCCCGGACATCTGCGGCTTCATCCTGTAGCGGTTGCATCTCAGCTTTGGCCTGCTTGCGCTTTGCAGCGAAGTCGATGGTCCACGAGTAACGGCTCTCGCCCTTTTTCGTGCCGCGATGAGCGAGCATCCGCGCATAGCTGGGGAAGGGCTGACCGGCATTCGCTTCCTCGGCTTCCCACTCGGCCTTGAGCGTGGCTGGCAATGCGTCGTCCTCCAGTACCTCGCCATTCTTGCCAAAGCCAAAATGCGCCAGCGTCAGCGGAGTCTTCTTGCCCACCTTCACCTGCGAAAGATCGTAATACCAGATTTTCTCTGTCTTCTTACCTTTGGTGAAGAAGAGGAGATTCGTCTTCACGCCCGCCCCGGCTGTTGAGAAGACGCCGCCCGGCAAGCTCAAGATGCACCAGAGGCTGCACTCTTCGGTGAGCTTTCGCTTCGTCTCCACAAAGGCGCTCTCATTGGTGCGGAAGAGTAGGCCCTCGTCCAGGACAATCGCGCAAGTGCCGGTCGGCGCAAGCTCACTCAGAATCTTCTGTACAAAGAGAACCTGCGTGGAGCCTGTCGCAAAGGCAAAATTCTTCTGTGCGTCGATGCCCTCTTTGCCGCCAAAGGGCGGATTGGTCAGGATCACATCGAAGGTCTGTGGAGCATCCTTGAACAAAGCATCGTAGGTGGCGCGGCCCGTCAGCGAGTTGCCGTGCCAGAGATTCGGCTGGTCGATGCCATGCAATACCAGATTGGCCAGGGCAATCGGAAAGACCAGATTCTCTTTTTCCCTGCCGAAGAAGGTGTCATGCTTCAGCGTGTCAATGTCGGTGCTGGTGGCGCTGCGGCCCATGTTGCGCGCGATGTGCTCGTAGGCAATGGCAAGGAATCCGCCCGTGCCGCAGCAGGGGTCGTAGATTTTCCTGCCCAGCGATGGATCGACCGTATGCACCATCGCCCGGATCACTTCGCGGGGGGTAAAGAACTGGCCGCCGTCGGAGTTCTTCTCCCCCATCTTCAGCAGCAAGTCTTCATAAACCTGCGAGAGAGTGAAGAAGTGCGTGTCATCTACATGGTCGATGTGAATCTCATGGACCTTGTCGAGAATGTCGCGCAGATTGGTTTCGCTATCCACGCGGACCTTTTCGACCGCCGTCATGATGCGGCCAATGATGCGCTGCTTGGGGCTCGCCGCAGGATTCGGCAAGCCGGTGCGGGCGTCGATGTCGAGGCCATGCAGCATGGGCAGCAATTCAGTATTGATGAACTCGAAGAGCTTGCCATCCCCGGCGGCGAAGAGTTCGGCCCGCTTCCAGCCGTAGGGATTGCCCTTGTCTGTCTTCGGATGATCGGGCTTGTCGGAGCAGGGGGCGGCCCAATCCTGCCAGCGATAGGGGCTCTTCAACGCGGGCGAAAACTCTGCGCCCACAGCCTCGGCCTCTTCCTTGCGGCGCGACTCCTGCGCGTCCAGAATGCGCAGGAAAAGAATCCATGTCAACTCCGGAACATATTGCAGGGCGCTGGCGCAATTCGAGCGGCGCATCACATCGCAGATGCTCTTCACGAAAGATGAAAGAGACTGTGTGGAGCCGATAGACTTCGGTTGCTTGGTTCCGCTTTTCGTTCTTGCCATTTTCAACTCTCGAATGCCTGCGCCAGGATGCGGTTAGGAATCTGCTCAATGTCAGCCAACATCGTTTTGCTCGTTCGTTCCATCGTTTCGATTTCTGACAGAGCCGCTTTGACTTGCTGAACGATACTCTTCTGTACCTCTTTGTCCGGGGCGGGAATCTTCAAGGCATTCAATAACGCGCCGTTCAGATTTGCTTGGTTGCCTCCCCGGTTTTCCGATAGACTGCGCAGGTCCTGATAGGAAGCCATGAACCAGAAGTAAAGAAAATCCGGCTCCCAAGTTTCATTCGGCAAAACTGCGAAACATGCTTGGTTCGTCGTTGCTTCAATTTCCAGAATTGCTGACTGACCGCGTGTTTTCCCTTGACCGTACATTGCGACCAAGACCGATTGCGGAGGCAGAAGTGTCAACGAACACTCCGCCAGCGCTATTTTTGAAATCGCTTCCTCAGTGGCATTGATCGTTGAAAAATTGACCTCGCCCGTTTTGACCCAAGGTATTTCCGCTGGTTGCCAATACAGCTTGATTCCGCGTGAGGGTGTTGAACCGCTTGTTGTGGCTGCGTAATCGCCGAGAACTTTCGTCTCAACGAAATCTAGTCGATTGAAAATCCCTGCGAGGACACGAGTGCGGAGGATTCCTGTGTCTTGCAACTGCGAGAGTGCAGCTTGTCGTGCCGTTTCGACTTCGACAGATTGGGCTTCCAAACGTACAGCTATCCTTGCTTGCTCATTTTCTGATTCAGGAATAGAAACCTCAATGCCGAGAAGGATATCCATGTCCGCTCGCGGCATCCGTGAGCCTGTTTTTTCTGACATGACGGCATTAATCACTTTTTCCGTGCGCAGCAAGACTGCAAGAAGATGCCTATCAACTCCGATTGGCTTGAGTGGGATGATTTCTGTAGAACAACGTCCCTTTCTGTCGGGCAATGCGACCTTGTTCAGATAGGGACGGAGCTTCCCGTAAAGCACGTGGGTTTCATCGAAAGCAAAGGTTGTGCTTTTGCCTTCTGCTGATGGCAGGTCATACGAAAGAATCTGCCCAGTATTGGATTCTATTTGTTCAAGCCCGAGATAGGGGCGCTCCACAGCCTCATCAGAATCAGGAAGCACGATGCAACGGTCTTCTATCGCTATATCGCCTATCAACACTCGCTTCCAACTCATACCCCAAACAACCTTCCCTTGGCTTCGTACATCACCTGTGATGGCGCTCCCAGAACGCGCAGTGCATCCAATCCGCCTGCTGACCTGATCTCCGGAACCTCCCAGAGCGTTGAGGTTTCGAGCGCATCGGTTCCGCCAAATGAGAATTGATTTCCGAAGCTCCGGAGAACTGCCGCCGCATTCGGGTCCATGCTGGCAAACCAACTCTCGTTATTGCTGAGATAGAGTTCGCCGCGCTCGTGCTGCCGCAAGGCCCGTGCCTTGTAGCCGTGATGGCCGAAGAAGTCGAAGAGGTCGAACTCCCGCATCTGGTCAATCTCGCGGATCGTCTCCGGGTTGAGATCGGCTCCGAGCAGATGCTCAATGAGTTGCCGCCGCCGCTGCGTCTCAATCCACAGAGTGCGGAAGTCGCTGAGGCTGTGGGCCTCGGAAAGCACGCGCTGGATCATCTCTCGCCGGTACTCATCGACGGGAACGGGCGTATCGCGCCCGTCGCGCAGGCAGAGGATAAACCGGCCCTCGGGGTTGATGATGACCGACTGTCCGCCGATCTCGCCCACGGATGGCCCATCGTCGCCGCCGCCTTCGGGGCCACCATCTGGGCCTCCTTCAGGACCGCCTTCAGGGCCTGGGCCAGGACGAGGCCGGGGCGGGCGGCTGATGAACTCCGTGCCGAAGAGATTGGTGACGCCGGTGTAGTCATAGAGCCAGAACTTGTATTTCTGTGTCTCCTCGTGGATGCGCGTGCCCCGGCCCACCATCTGATAGAACTTGATGGACGATTGCAGGTAGCGGAAGAAGACAACCGCATTGAGCCGCTCAATGTCCACGCCCGCCTCAAGCAGGTCCACTGTGCAGGCAATAAAGGCGCGTTCGCTGGAGCCGCGCATGGGCTCGATCATGTCCGCGCCGTTGTTGGTTCCGGCCATGCACTTGAAGGCGTAGTAATCCTTGGGCTCCTGGCCCTTCTCGCGGCACCAGCGGACATAGAGATTGTTCATCTGCTGGACAACACGGTCCGCATGAATCTCACGATTGCAGAAGATGATAACCTTTTGTTCCGGCCCGCCATTCTGGCAGAGCAACTGGAAGAGGTCCGCGCACATGGCGGGGGTGCGCAACTCGATGAACAAATCATCGTCGAAGTCCTTGCCCGTGTACTCGTCTTTGGTCAGATCGTCGGCGGTGAGTAGTTTGCCGGTGCGAATGTCTTTGACGCCCGCTTTCAAAATCTCTTCTTTGGTGAATATGCGGTTGTCGATGCTCGGCTTGCGCTTGACGATTTCGCAGGCTGCCAAGTAGCCATCTTCCTGCGCCTGAATCAGGGTGTACTCATAGACCGGCTCACCGAAGTAGCGGAGGTTGCTGGCGCTGATCTCCTGATCGTCCGTCGGGGCGCTCTTGTCCTCGTGGAGCTTGCGCGGGGTCGCGGTCAGGCCGATGTGAATGGCATTTGGGTTCCGCTTGAGCACCTCAGACCACTTGCCCCAAGCCGAGCGGTGGCACTCATCAATAATGATGATGCTGAAGGCGTCCAGGCCGTAATGATCGGTGAGGAAGCTGGCGAAGTCCTTACCCTCCGATTGGTCATCGATGCCGAGAGTCTGATAGGTGGCGATATGCACGCGAGCGTTCTGCGCGGCATTCTTGCCGTTCTCGGTTTTCACGATGCGGGCGTTGTCACCGAATGCGGCCTTGAGCTTGGTATAGGCCTGCTCGCGCAGTTCGTCGCGGTCACAGAGGAAGAGCGCTGGCTTGGGAAGCTGTCCGGCCTGACTCAGGCGCCAAAGGAGGTTGGTGGCGATGATGGTTTTGCCCGCGCCCGTGGCAAGCGATAGCAGAATGCGGGGCGCTTCGCCGTGCTGATGGCACTGGATGATCTTCTCAAAGGCCGCACGGATGGCCGCGTCCTGATAGTAGCGGGACTTGGACCATGCGGGGCTGTCCAGTTGGAAGAGGATTTCGGCTTCGGGCTTGGCAATGTCGATACCCGTATCTTTGGCATACCGGGCGGTCAAGTCGGGATGCGGTGGAAAATCCGGCAATGGGGTTGGGCCGCTTTGCAGTTTGGTCGTGAGGTCGTACTCACCATATAGATGCCCATTGGTCGCAAAGACATATTTGACATCGAAGCGCTTGCAGTCGGCATATCCCTTGGCCT
>CAYQOQ010000188.1:0-8346 GCA_964419175.1 uncultured Occallatibacter sp.
GCTAGTTCCACAGCATAGCTGGGTTGGGACGGGTCCCTGATGCATTGTAAAAGCCAAGGGCTGTTTGTGCCTAGTTTCAGCGAAAGACTGGGTAAATCAGCGTGTTTTTTTCAGGTTAGCTTTGTTCTGGACACAACCCGGCCCCTGGCCTGTCCGGGTTGCGGTCCTGTTGATAAAAGCGGTTGGGGTTTTGACGTCCCGTAGGCGGGAAACGTCAACGGGGGGATGGAGCTATCAGCTTTCTGCTCTCAGCTCTCAGCTTTCATCTTTGGGATTCTGAGGGGAGGGTTTTGCGATTTCACTCCCAGGTCCCAAAATCGGGACCTGGGGCACCCGTGGTTCTTGTTGAGGCTGCCTGCGGGGTTACCAGACGCGGCAGGAGTTTGCCGGGTACATGGGCTTGCCCTTGGCGCAGCCGAATGCCTTTCCGAACTCGTCGAAGTTCTGCACCGAACCGTTGACGCGCCACTTGCCGGGCGAGTGCGGATCGACCAGGGCCGCCTGACGAGAGGCCTGATCGGTCTGGTTCTGGCACCAGACCTGGGCAAAGCCGAGGAAGTAACGCTGCGCCTCGGTGTAGCCGTCGATCTTGTCGTTGATGGTTTTGCCCTGGGCTGCGAGGGTATCGAGCAGGGCCATATAGGCGATGCGGAGGCCGCCGTTATCGGCGGTGTTTTCGCCGAGGGTGAGGTGGCCGTTGAGGAACTGCGCAGGTGTGCCGCCTTTGGCCGGGGCAGCCTCAAAGCCGTTGTATTCGCTGGCGACGCATTCGGTGCGTTCCTGGAATGCCTTGAGGTCCTGGTCGGTCTGCCACTGGCGCAGATTGCCCTTGCCATCGTACTTGGCGCCCTCATCGTCGAAGCCGTGGGTCATTTCGTGGCCAATGACGACGCCGATGCCGCCGAAGTTGATGGCGGGGTCGATCTTGAAGTCGAAGAAGGGCGGCTGGAGGATGCCGGCCGGGAAGTTAATGTCGTTATTTGACGGATCGTAGTAGGCGTTGACGGTGGGCGGCGTCATGCCCCACTCCTTTTCGTCGACGGGCTTGCCGAGCTTGGCGAATTCATAGTTGTGCTCGTAGACAGAGGCGTGGTGGATGTTGCCGAGCAGATCGGCGCGGTCCACCTTGATGCTGGAATAGTCGCGCCACTTCTCCGGATAGCCAATTTTGTTGCGGAACAAGGCGAGCTTATCTTCGGCGGCCTTCTTGGTGTCATCAGACATCCAGGGCAGGGTATTGATGTCGTCGCCGAGGGATTTTTCGAGAGCGGCAACGAGCTTGTCCATGCTGTTTTTGGCTTCGGGCGGGAAGTTCTTCTTGACCCAGTCCTGGCCTACGGCCTCGCCCAGCGCGCGGTCGGTCATGCTGGAGCACTGCTTCCAACGGGCTTCAGGCTCCTGCTGGCCGGCGAGAGTCTTTGCGAAGAAGCTGAAGTTCTCGTCGAAGTAGGCTTTGGGCAGGTTGCCGGCCTGTCCGTGCAGGACGTGCCAGCGGAGATAGCTCTTCCAGGACGCGAGCGGCTCGGACTTGATGAGCTCGTCGAGAGCCTTGAAGTAGTTGGGGGTGGCGACGTTCAGAGTGTCGAAGTGGCCGATGCCAATGGCCTTGAAATAAGCGCTCCAGTCGAAGGAGGGCGCGAGCTTCTGGAAGTCGACGAGGGTGTAGATGTGGTAGCGGTTCTCGGGCTGGCGAAGATCGGTGCGGCTGGTGGATGCCTTGGCCATCGCGGTCTCTATCTCGATGACGGCTGCGGCTTCTTTAGCGGCCTGCTCGGGCGTGTCGCCGGCGAGCGAGAACATTTTGGTGACGTGGGCGATGTACTGTTCGCGGATGCCCTTGAAGCGAGCGTTATCCACAATGTAGTAGTCGCGGTCAGGGAGCGAGAGGCCGCCCTGGAAGATTTCGGCGATTTGCTTGGAGGAGTCTTTCTCGTCCTGTCCGACGCCGAAGTTGAAGAAGCCGTCGGGAGTGCCCTGGTTCTCAAGGCTGCTGAGCAGGGCGGGGAACTGGCTGGGGGCAGAGAGGCCGCCGATCTGTTTCCAGGCTGGCTGGATGGGCTCGATGCCCTTCTTCTCGACCGTAGACAGGTCCATGCAAGCGGCGTAGAAGTCTCCGTATTGCTTTTGCAGCGGGGACGTGGGCGCCTTCGCGGCTTCGTCGAGTTCCTGCCAGAGCAGGTAGCGGTTGCGCTCGCGGAGCAGGGAGAAGGAGCGTGCCCAGCGGACCTGGTCGGAGGGGATGGGATTGTTGGCGACCCAGTTGCCGCATGCGTACTGATAGAAGTCGGTGCAGGGATCGGCGGTCTTGTCGATGGCGTTGAGATCGAAGCTCTTGGTTTCGGCCGGGAGGGCGGGCTTTGTAGCGTCAGTCTTTGGGGTTGCGGGGGCCTGTGCCAGCGCAGCGCCGGGCACGAAGGCGGTGGCCGCCAGAATCAATATGGGAACAAAACGGAAACGGCTCATGGAATGTCCTCTTGGAAACACGGTCAACCGGCCAGGTTCACAGGCAGGGAATCTGCCCATGGGCGGAGACCGGGGCGGAGTTTGGTACAGCTAAAATCTGATGGCGCTGTAGTGTCTAGCAGGCTATCACGCGGGGGACTGAAATGGCGCGGGAGTTGGGCAATATCTTGGATTTGAGTTGATTGAAAGCAGTAACCGCCAGCTTTTGGAATCAGGTACTTCCGCCGAGATATAGTATGGAGTCCGCTATCGGCGGGCGATCAAGAACAAGAACTCTCGATTAGGCTCTACTGCATCTCGGAGCCATTCATTCGTCCACTTCATATCGGCCATCACATTACGCTTGTAATCAACCTCAACCACTTCCAATAATTCCCCGCAGGATTCAATTGCATCGTTCAACTCTTTTGAAGTGGCCCGTCCGCCCGAACTATAAGACAGAATTATGTATTTAGCGCGGGTCGAAGCAAGCAGCCTCCTAATCGCGTCCACAGCAACGAATTTTCCATTGGCGCCCCTTCTAAAGTCTTCAAAAGGGGAGTTTGCCACTGTGTCCGAAGTGTCCGTTCGCCTATTGACCTTTCCGAAAAGGGTGGGCTTGTCGTACAGGCAGACGCTTGTCCAGACATGATAGTAAGAGGCATATCGGACGCGTGACGGTGGCATTTTTTCATTATTTGAGCCATAGGGTGGATCAAAGTATGCGATATCTGTCTCGACTGTATCTATCAAATCGAAGATATCTGCCCTGTGGACGTGGTGATCTTGAGTGCATGCGTTTCGAATGATCGCTGGTATCCGCAAATGAAGCTGTTTATACGAACGAGGAGACCACTCTCTGAGATATGAAACGAAATGCCCAAGTGTACTGTCTACCTGATCTAGGGCTAATATCAAACTCGTCAGCGCCACGCACTTATCAACCGGGTCGAGAGAGATTCTTTCGATCTCTTCTCTAATGCCATCCAATTTTCGTGTATTGTGAATCTGCCAAGGCCTCTTCGGCTGGTCTTCATTTTCCGAATCGCCACCGTAAAACTCTGTGAACCAGCCATCTTTTGGCGGAACTGCATTCAAATGTTGAATTAAATCACTATATTCCCGCGATGGTTTGCCATGAAGATAGCAGTTTCCAAAGACCTCAGACCATACCGCGTGGTCATTGCACACAACATCGTATCCAGATTGAGCAAAAGCCTGAGATACTCTGGTCGTTCCCGCAAAACCATCGAAGACAGTTTTTGCGTTTACCTTTCGGGCAAGTTGCAGAATCTGAGGTATCAGCTTGAGCTTTGACCCCGCATACTTTATTCCTTGAGTTGAAGGCGTATCAAACGTCAACTCAGCACTAAATAATTGGGCCTGCGCACTCATATCCCGGACCTTTGCTTAAGCGCGGCGATGTCTTCTTTCACTTTCTCCAATGCGAGTTCATGGCCGACGTTCGATGATACCAGTGCATGGGAAAACAACTTTACGAGGACAAGGTTATGCGAATAGTCAATCCACCCTCCGGTAATGCTATCGAAGTGCTTCAACGCTCTTCGTGTGTTCGTCCATAAACCTCGTTGAAGAGCATTGGCAGCGGCGTCCCCATACCGGACCTCGCAGATGTAGTCGTCGTTAGAGTCCAAAAACACAAAAACAGGATGTTTCCTTCCCCGGCCTTCTGAAACGTGAACAATCTTCGCTGTTTGTATTAGCGCAGTGTCATAGTCAAACACGAGGATGTTGCAGCGCTGCCGTTCCTCATCGTAGATCAGCGGCAGAACGTTTATCTCAGCAAAACTGGAAAATGCCACATGATCGAAGACTGCCTTGACCTGTTCTGGTCGGTCCAGTTGACCAGCTTCACTCAGGGTTCGGAACATCAGGCTGTTTTTATCCGTTGAAAGCTGAAGTGGCCCGTCGCCATATGCTTTTAAGCTCACGGGGAATTCAGCTTTCGTTATCTCATTTATAATCTTGATATCTTCTTCCTTCGATTTGGCACGGTAGAGGTCCTTTCCAACGTGAATCGACCTGAAATCGTACATATACTGGTTCACGAACTCCGCGATAGCGATCTCTGCCAAGTCTCCATGCGTTTTGTTTCCGATCAGCCGCATGGTAAATATGTTGCTTAGCGTCATCGTAATTAGATTCGGATGCTTTTTGATCAGCAGTTTGAGCCTGTTCGTGAACTCTTTATATTCGGCCTGCGTATTCATAAATGCTCTCTTTCGAATCCCCGGGGGACCATGTGCATTATGGAAAGTCTAATTTCTTCCGTCAATCGCGTGATTTGTCCCCTGTGCATAAATAGGTACCTTTTCAATCTATGTCGCCTCCGCGCGTGAATCGAAAAAATGGACACAATGAAGCAATTGGGCACTTCCGCTGCCAAATTGCCGCTCCGAAAATTGGCGAAAACCGCCAAAGACGTCAAGACACTACCCCTTCTGGTCGTCGCTGGGGCCGGAAATAGTTGAAGCCAGTTGATTCAGGGGTGTGATATTCTCTGCCTCCGTGCCGTGCGTGGATGAACACGAATTCAGGCACGTGGAGGTTCGACATGCGAATGATCATGCTGGTTCAATTCCCCATTGAACCGTTCAACAGCTACGTCAAGAATGGAACCATCGGCGCGAAGATCAAACAGATTCTTGGCGCCATCAAGCCGGAACACGCGTGGTTCAGCGAGCGGGACGGCAAGCGGGGCGCAATCCTGGTGGTGAATCTGGAGAAAGCCTCCGACGTGGCGCGGCTTGCCGAGCCCTTCTTCCTCGCGCTTAACGCGGAGGTCGAGTACAGGGTGGCGATGACTCCGGAGGATCTGGGCGGGGCAGGCCTGGAGGACGTGGGCAAGACGTGGGCCTAGAGAGCTGACGGCTTCCGGTAGAATTCGACCGGCTGAGAATTGGCTTCAACAAGCCGCCTCCTGGATGGATTTGTTGGACTTTCCTCTCAACAAATCCCCAGGGGGCGTTCTTATGTTCTTCCCCAGAAAACTGAGAATCGAATTGGTCCCGATGGTTGGAGCCCTTGACGGTACGTACAGGAAAGCTGTACGTTTGAGATTGAGAGGTTCCTCATGGCGACTGAAACCACTTACACGGCGTTGCGTGAAAAGCTAGCTACGTATCTGGATAAAGTGACCGACGACCGGGAGGTTCTGGTGGTGCGGCGGCGTGGGGCGCGCGATGTGGCGATTGTGCCAGCCGACGAGCTTGCCGGGCTGATGGAAACGGCGCACCTGCTGCGCTCGCCGAAGAATGCGGAGCGGTTATTTGAGTCTGTGCGCGAGTTGGAGCAAGGTGGCGGAGAAGCCTTGACCTTGGAAGAGCTTCGCCATTTGGTTGATTTGGAGAAGGCGAGCTGATCGAACTCCATGAGCAAGGCAATTGACCGCGTCGCGGTGATCTCAAGCAAGTTTCAAGAGGATTTGCGGTATTGGATTGAGACGGATCGCAAGACGGCGCTCCGCGTTCTTGACTTGATAGCGGCTATTCTTGCCGATCCGTATGCGGGTATCGGCAAGCCTGAGCCGCTTAAATTCGCGCTGGCTGGTTTCTGGAGCAGGCGGGTTACGCAGGAGCATCGGCTGGTTTACCGTGTGATTAGGGAGCGGGTGGAATTTCACCAGGCGCGGTATCACTATGAGTGAAGCGGATGCGTCCTGAATTTATGCGGATAGGAGATGCCGTCGCAGGTGGCTGAAGTTAAGAGCTTCGAGCCCGGACTCAGTCATCTTTTGGACAAGCCGTGCGTCGTCGGTAACGATCAGGTATTGATCCGAGACGATTGCAAGGGCACTATCGGTCAGGCCGAGGAAATGGAAATCAGGCCTCTGGGCTGCGTTCATGCTTGATATGGGCAGTTCGTCAATTTCAACGAATGTCTCATAAAACTTCTTCAAACATGCGGACTTCGTTTTTTCGGGCAGGTCACTCGTGAGATTGCTTACCTCCGTCAGAACATGAGGCGTGGTTACAGCCTTCTTGAATACATTCTTGAGGCGAAGCAGTAATTGATAGTCTTCCGTATTGTATTTGGAAAGCTTATTGTATTTTCCATCTCCGACTAGTCGCAGATCGTAGCTGCCAACCAGATAAAGAAGCGCCAGATTTGCATCGATCAGTATGCCCTTGGTCTTGAATTTGTCGATCAGAAGTTCCTGGTAAGAACTCATTGCTTCCAGACCTTCAAAGACTGTGCCTGACCACTCTCAGAATCAATGGCTATTGTTTTGAATAGCCGAGGCGCTCCTCCGCCCATGACCTGAGACAAGGTTCCAGGTTCTCCTGTCGTGAAGGAAACAACCACGGACCAGCCGCCAGACTTCGCTTCCACTTCCTCGAGCCGAAGATCCTTTGCCTCAGGGAACATATCCTTGGCGAAGGCGAAAGCAGCCTGTACCGCGCCTTTCATGTCAACCTTGCGGAGCGCCATAGCCAGCGCTGACTCACGCGCACTCATGCGAGCTGGGGGCAACGTCATCCTTCCTGTTGCGGCGCCTTTCCTGCTTGTTTTCGCGTCACTCATTGCTGTTCACCTCGAAATCAGCTTAATCATAGCGTAATTTGGGTTCACAAAAGAGGGTTCTTTACATCCGGGCGCGCGTCCTGACACACTGAAATGTGGACACCCAAACAATTGTCATTCTCGATTTCGGGTCGCAGTATACCCAACTGATTGCCCGGCGGATTCGCGAGCAGAACGTATTTTCCGTCGTGCTGCCCTGCACCGTTCCTCTTGCGGAGATTCAGGCTCTCAAGCCGATTGGCCTGATCCTGTCGGGCGGGCCGTCGTCGGTTTATGACGCGGATGCGCCGGCGGCGGACCCTAAACTGCTGGCACTGGGCGTGCCGGTGCTGGGGATTTGCTACGGGCTGCAATTCATCGTTCATCATTTGGGCGGCAAGGTGCGCTCGGCCTCGAAGCGCGAGTACGGGCACGCGGAAGTGACGATCGAAGACGGCGCGACGGCTCTATTTGCCGGGTTGCCGCCGACGCTGGCCGTGTGGATGAGCCACGGGGATGAGGCTCTGGAGTTGCCTGCCGGGTTTCATCGCACGGCTGTGACTTCGAATGCGCTGGCCGGGATTGCGAACGAAGAGCGGCGCATCTGGGCTGTGCAGTTTCATCCCGAGGTGCACCACACGCCGCTCGGGTCCGAACTGATCAAGAATTTTCTCTTCAAGATTTGCGCGGCGGCAGGCGACTGGACGCCGGCGCACTTTATTGAGACGACGGTCGCGCAGATTCGCGCGAAGGTGGGCAAGGGGCACGTGATTTGCGGGCTCTCGGGGGGCGTGGATTCGTCGGTGGCCGCGGTGCTGGTGCATAAGGCGATCGGCAGCCAGTTGACTTGCATCTTTGTGAACAACGGGGTGCTGCGCAAGAACGAGTTTGCCAGCGTGCAGAAGAATCTGCGCGAGAAGCTGGGACTGAACATTGTGGCGGTGGATGCGAGCGATCGCTTCATGGCGCAATTGGCTGGGGTCACGGATCCGGAGACCAAGCGCAAGCGGATTGGCGCTGAGTTTATCGCGGTCTTCGACGATGAGGCAACGCGGATTGCCAAGCAGACGGGCGGGGTGGATTGGCTGGTGCAGGGGACGCTTTATCCGGACGTGATTGAGTCAAGCAGCGTGAAGGGGCCGAGCCAGACGATCAAGAGCCACCATAATGTGGGGGGGCTGCCAGAGCGGATGAAGCTGAAGCTGATTGAGCCGCTGCGGGATTTGTTCAAGGACGAGGTGCGGCGGATTGGGCGCGATCTGAAGATGCCGGAAGATGTGCTGGGACGGCAGCCGTTTCCGGGGCCGGGGCTGGCGGTGCGGATTCTGGGCGAGGTGACGCCGGAGCGCGTGGCGCTGCTGCAGGAGGCCGACGAGATTG
>CAYQOQ010000189.1:0-8226 GCA_964419175.1 uncultured Occallatibacter sp.
CAGCAAAACATCATGGGCTTTACAGGCTGCGGGAAAACTCCTCCCGGTGAAGGGTGCGGGCTTCAGCCCATACATCAATTCAGCAAAACATCATGGGCTTTACAGGCTGCGGGAAAACTCCTCCCGGTGAAGGGTACGGGCTTTAGCCCGTACATAAATTCCGCAAAATGAGTTGGGCTTTAGCCCCCGAGGGATGCTTTTCGGACTTTCCTTTCAAATCAATGCCTTCTCCGCACCCTCTTTAGCCCCTCCGGAAATCCTCTTTCATGCTGCCACTCCACCGCCCGCCTTGAAACGCGCTCCGCGTATAATTGCCCCAGATTTTCCAAGGATGTGACGACATGCGCCTCAAGAAGCTCATCGCAACCTCGTTCGCAATTCTCCTCCTCACCGCCGTTTCCTTTGCTCAAACCCTGCCCCAGGGCGTCCAAAAGGTCATCTCCATTGAAGGAGTCACCGAGTACGCCTTCCCCAACGGACTCCATGTGCTGCTCTTCCCTGACAACTCCAAGCCCAAAGTCACGGTCAACGTCGTTTATCTCGTCGGCTCGCGCAACGAAGCCTATGGCGAAACCGGCATGGCTCACCTCCTGGAGCACATGACCTTCAAGAGCGCAAAGTCCGGACGCGAACTCTTCAAGGACCTCACCGACCGCGCCGGAGGCAACTTCAATGGCACCACGTCATACGACCAGACCATGTACTTTGAGACCTTCAACGCCAGCGACGATAACCTCCGCTGGGCCCTCGGCCTTGAAGCCGACCGCATGGCCAACATGACCATGCTCAAAAAAGATCTCGACTCCGAAATGACCGTCGTCCGCAACGAAATGGAGTCCGGCGAAAACAGCCCGCTCAATGTCCTCCACGAGCGCGTTCTGGCCGCCGCCTACAACTTCCACAACTACGGCAAAACCGTCATCGGCGCCCGCACCGACGTTGAGCGCGTCCCCATCGCCAACCTCGCCGCCTTCTATCAGAAGTACTATCAGCCCGACAATGCCGACCTCATCATCGCCGGCCAGTTCGATGAATCCAAGGCCCTGTCAATGGTCGCTCAGACCCTCGGTGCCATCCCCCGCCCGCAGCGCGTTCTCACCCAGCCCTACACTGTCGAGCCCACGCAGGAAGGCGAGCGCTCCGTCATGCTCCGCCGCGTCGGCAGTATCCAGGGAATCATGGCTGTCTACCACATTCCCGCCGCCCTCCATCCCGACATGGCGCCTCTCAGCGTAATGGCCCAGGTGCTCGGCGCCCCTCAAACCGGCCGCCTCTACAAGGCCCTCGTCGATACGCAAAAGGCCGTAGGTGCTAGCATGAGCGCCGAGGACGAGCACGATCCCGGCGTCGCCCTGGTCTTCGCGCAGCTCAAGCCCGACCAATCCATCGACGATGCCCAGCAGATCCTGCTCAAGACCGTTGAAGGTCTCGCCGCCGACCCGCCCACGCAGGAAGAGGTCGATCGCGCCAAGGCCCGCATCCTCAAGAACATTGAACTCGCGCAAACCAACACCCAAACCGTCGCCATCATGCTCGGCGGCTACGCGGGCGATGGCGATTGGCGCGCCTTCTACCTCATGCGCGACGAAGTCGCCAAAGTCACCCCCGCCGATGTCGTCCGTGTCGCCAAGGCCTATCTCAAATCCTCCAACCGAACCCTCGGCGAATTCATTCCCACCGCAACGCCCGACCGCGCCGAAGTTCCTCCCACCCCCGACCCTGCCGTCCGCTTCAAGGACTACAAGGGCGGCGCATCCGTTGCGCAAGGCGAAGTCTTCGATCCCACCCCGCAAAATATTGAAGCCCGCGTCATTCGCACCACGCTCCCCAACGGCTTGAAGCTCGTCATGTTCCCCAAGAAGACCCGCGGCGGCACCGTTGCCGCCAGCATCAGCGTCCGTTTCGGCGATCAAAAATCCCTCTTCAGAAAATCCACCGCCGCGGCCATGGCCGGTGCCATGCTCATGCGCGGAACCAAATCCAAAACCCGCCAGCAGATTCAGGATGAGACCGACCGTCTCAAAGCGCAGATCAACGTCTCCGGCAGCATTGACTCCGCCTCCGCCACCATCCACACCCTTGACGCCAACCTCGCCGACACCTTGCGCTTTGCCCGCGAACTTCTCCGCGAGCCCTCGTTTCCGGCAACCGAATTTGACCTCATCCGCCAGCAGCGCATCGCCGCCGCTGAGGCAGGCAAAACCGAACCCAACCAGTTGGTCTCGCTCGAAATCAACCGCCACTTCAACGCACAGTACCCACGCGGAGACGTCCGCTACGTGCCCACCATCGACGAGCAGATCGAGGATCTCAAGAAGGTAACCCTCGACGAAGCTCACCAGTTCTATTCCCAGTTCTACGGCGCCGGCGAAGGCCAAATCGTCATCAGTGGCCAGTTCGATCCCGAACAGGTCAAGAAGCTCGTCACCGAACTCTTCGGCGACTGGAAGAGCGCCGCCCACTACCAGCGCATTCCCGATCCCTTCGAGCCGGTCCCAGCCATCAACCGCAAAATCGAAACGCCCGATAAGCAGAACGCCCTCTTCATGGCGCAAATGCCTCTCAAGATCAACGACGACGACCCCGCCTACCCGGCCCTCACCATCGCCGGCATGGTCTTTGGCGGCTCGCCCAACTCGCGCCTCTTCCAGCGCATTCGCGTCAAAGACGGTTTGAGCTACGGCGCCCAAGGCGGATTCACAGTGCCCACCAAGGACGACGGAGGCGCGTTCTTCGCCTTCGCCATCGCCGCCCCGCAGAACATGCCCAAGGTGGAAGCCGACTTCAACGAAGAGTTGGCTCGCGCGCTCAAAGACGGCTTCACCGCCGACGAAGTAGCCAAAGCCAAAAAGACGTGGCTCGATCAGCGCTCTGTCTCCCGCGCCGAAGAAGCCTCCATCGCCAATCAGTTGAGTACTCGAGAGCATTGGGGCCGAACCCTGCTCTGGGACGCCAAACTTGAAGCCGCCGTTGCCGCCCTCACTCCCGAGCAGGTCAACGCCGCCTTCAAGACCCACATCAACCCCGCCACCATCTCCATCGTCAAAGGCGGCGACTTCAAAAAAGCCAACGCCTACCAATAACCCCAACACCCCACCGGATGACCGGCGGAGAAGAACCCGCGACCCACGGAGAATTTCGGGTGTCCCAGGTCTCGATTCTGAGACCTGGGATCGTGGCCGCCCGATTCCCCATGTTTCCCCACAAGGACCCCAATCCAATGCAACCCAACAACATCGCCATCGCTGCCTTCACCGATCACGACTCCGCCCCCGACACCGACCCTCACTCCGCCTTCTGGGCCAACGCCCCCTCCGTCATCGCCGCAAACGACAATTACGGCCGCCCCGTCCCCGGCCATCGCACCCAAATCCTCCTCCAGTGGACGCAACAGAATCTCTACCTCCTCTACGTCTGCCCCTACCAAAACCTCAACCTCAAGCCCAACCCCGATCTCACCGCCGAAACCAACCAGCTCTGGGATTGGGATGTCGCCGAAGTCTTTGTCGGTTCCGACTTTGAGAACATCCACCGCTACAAAGAACTCCAGGTCTCCCCGCAAGGCGAGTGGGTCGATCTTGATGTTGACAGTAACGATCGCGCTCACGAAGTCGGTTGGGTCTGGCAGTCCGGCTGCCAAGTCGCCGCGCGCATCGATGCCCCTCAAAAAACCTGGTACGGCTTCATGCGCATTCCCTGGTCGGCTATCGATACCCGCCCCGCCGCCCCCGGCAACGAACTGCACATCAACTTCCTTCGTTGTCAGGACCACGAGCCCGATCGCAAGCTCATCGCCTGGCAGCCCAGCTACCAGCCCACATTCCACATCCCCGAATCCTTCGGCATTCTCAAGCTGGCCGCGCGCGAGCACAGGCTCACCCTTTAGAATTGCTGGGTTGTTCCATCGACATCAAGAGGAAACACCAATGAAATCCTTAATAAAAATCGTCGCTCTTGCCCTGCTCTTGCCGGCCGCTGCCTCCACCCTCTCGGCCCAGCAAGATTACTTCACCAACTGGCCCGCCGGAACCTCCCCACAGGAAGTCGGCAAGCGTGTAGCCGAGCACTTCATCCCCAGCCCCCACCAGGGCAATGGCACCATCTTTTACGGCGAAGTCGCCACCTGGTACGGCGGCTTGACCTTTGCGCAACTCACCCGCGACACCGACCTCCGCGACCGCCTCATCAAGAAGTTTGAGCCGCTCATGCCCGGCGGCGCCGAGGAGGCCAAGATTCCCGTACGCCATCACGTTGACGATTCCATCTTTGGCAGCGTCCCTCTTGAAATCGCCATCCAGACCAAGGACCCCAAATATCTCGCCTACGGTAAATGGTGGGCTGACCGGCAATGGGAAAACCCCCAGCCCGACGGCCTCTCCGCGGAAACCCGCTACTGGATCGATGACATGTATATGTTGACCATCCTGCAGTTGGAAGCCTACCGCGCCACCGGCGACAAGAAGTACCTGGATCGCGACGCCAACGAGATGGTCTCCTACCTCGACAAGCTCCAGCAGCCCAACGGCCTCTTCTTCCACGCCCCCGACGTGCCCTTCTTCTGGGGCCGCGGAGACGGATGGGTCGCCGCCGGCATGGCTGAAGTGCTCCGCTCCCTGCCCGCCGACCACCCCCAGCGCCCCCGCATCCTCAAGGGCTACAAGCTCATGATGGCCGCCCTGCTCCAGAACCAGGGCAAAGACGGCATGTGGCGTCAGCTCATCGACCACGACGAAGCCTGGCCTGAAACCTCAAGCTCCGCCATGTTTACCTTTGCCATGATTACCGGTGTCAAGAACGGCTGGCTCGATGCAGCCGTCTACGGTCCCGCCGCGCGCAAGGGCTGGCTCGGAGTCGTCGGCTACATCGACCAGAACGACAACACCACCAGCGTCTGCGAAGGCACCAACAAGCTCAACAACCTGGACTACTACCTCGCCCGCCGCCGCAAAACCGGCGACTTCCACGGCCAGGCCCCCGTCCTCTGGGCCGCCTCCGCCCTGTTGCGGTAAACAGTATTCAACCTGGAATCGAAGTTTGGGTGCCCCAGGTCCGGATTTTCGGACCTGGGATTCCCCCAAATTCAGCACCCATCTCATCTCTCAGGGCTAACACCGCTGACTCCGCCGGGTGCCCCATCCTCGGCGCGTCTTTGTTTTTGCGCCTAGGGTGGGGTTCCAGCACAATCCCTCAATCCAGCCGCGTCAAATACGCCTCGCCCTCGCTTGGCCGTAGATGCTGCGCAATGTACTCCGCCATCTCGCGATCGTCGCCCCCCGGCCGAATCCGAACCCAGTAGCTCTTCTCCCCCGGGAACTCGATCACGTTGGAGCCGGCATACTTGCGCAACAGCTCCTGCTTCAGCCGCAGAGCCTCGCGTTCGCTGTGGAACGCCCCAATCTGCACGCACCACCGCCCGCCCGTATCGATCGGCTTCGGCGTCTGGTATACATCCAGTCGCACATCCACAAGGCCGGCCCTATAAACCCCCGTCGCCTTCGCCGAGGCAATCGTCAGATCCAGAATCCTGCCCTCCACAAACGGCCCGCGATCCGTAATCCGCATCGCGCTTGACTGCCTCGTCTTCAAATTCGTCACCACCACCAGCGACCCCATCGGTAGCGTACGATGTGCGGCCGTCATCGAGTCGTCGTCGAAAACCTGCCCGTTGGCCGACTTGCGCCCCACATACGGCGCCGTATACCAGGTCGCGAAACCCTCTTCGCTCAGAATCGGTCTGTGCGTCGTCACGTATTCAAGATCGGCCGCGCTTACCCCACCCGGAGGCACGGGCGTGATCGGAATCTTCGCCGTCCGCGGCTCTGTTTTGGTCCTAGGCGCATAAACCTGCTGATTGTAAGGTGCAAGCTCATTCGGCGATGGCGCCAGCCCCACATTCTTCCGATGGCCGCACCCCATCAACGCCAGCAGCGCCAGCCCCAGCCCGGCCACTTGCCGGCAACTCCGCAACTTGTAGCTCTCAATCGTCAACTGTGCGGGCCTTTTTGTTGATTCGGCGCCTGACCCGGTTTCTGCTCGATCCGGTCGGCGAGATTGCGCAAGGTCTCCGCCACTGTCCGCATCGCCGAGATCGATTCCTTCCGAACCTGCGGAATCACCGCGTCGTTCACGTAGGCAATCGTATGCCGCAACTCCATCTCGATCAGTTCGACCGCCTCTTCGATGCGCCGCCCAACGCCGCCCGCTCCAAATCCCGGAGCCCCGCCAGGTCCCGGTGGTGGATATGTGCCCATAATCAAGCCTCTAACTGGTAACCAATCCGCACGTTACCTCTCCCAAGTCTGCGGCCCACCCTTCGGTGCGTCAATCCCGTTCTCCCCAAAAGGTGCCGCAAAGATCAATACGGGAATTAGACTTAAGCAAAGTCACTTTCGGCGCTTTATCATCCTGGCGCCCCTCTGCCAATCGACACCGAAACTTTCACCCGCCCGCCGGTTTTGCATCCTACAAGGAATGCAGCCGCAACTTCAGCCAGTGAGGGTCCGGTTCTTGGAAAGCTGTTCGTCTCAGCAACTCGCTAGCGCGCGCACTCCCGCCAGGCAGGTCAGTCCTCTGCTTGCCATCCCTACGCTGTTTTTCTTCCTTTCCTTCGCCGCCCTGGCGCAAACACCCGCGTCCCCGCTGCCTGAAGCGCCTCAACCCAATCCGCCCGCCCTCCAGCCCCCCCCGGCTCCCGGCCCATGTCAGGCCAGGCGCGAAGCCGCCGCAGCGTCGGCCCCCGACCCCGCCGGCCAGACCCAGCCCCCCAAACCCGAACCCTGCCCGCCCCTGGTAGCACCCCTCATCGACTGGTATGCCCGCTTCCTTAACGGCCCGCAGGTCAAAGCCCTCACCCCGGCTGAAAAAGCTCATCTCGCCGTCCGCAATCTTCTCGACCCCTTCAACGCCATCACCATCCTCGGCAACTCCGCTATCTACGTCGCCGCAAACTCCCATTCCGCCTACGGCCCCGGCATGACCGGCTTCGGCAAGAACGTCGGCGTCAGCTACACCCAGGACATGACCGGTGAATTCTTCGGAACCTTCCTCATCCCCTCCCTCGTCCATCAGGACCCCCACTACCACCGCCTGCCCAACGCCTCCATGAAGCGCCGCATCGCCCACGCCCTCTACCAGGTTGTCTGGACCCAGGGAGACGATGGACGCGGCATGGTCAACTACGCCAACCTCGCCGGCTTCGCCATCGATGACGCCATCGGCAATCTCTATGTCCCCGGCCAGCAGACAAATTTCTCTGCCAGCGCCTCCCGCTACGCCACCGGCCTCGCCGCCGCCCCCATCGACAATTTCATTACCGAATTCCTCCCCGACGTCGCCCGCCGCATCCACGTCCGCATCGTCCTCGTCCAGCGCATCATCAATCAAGTCGCCAGAACCGAGAGCGCCGGCCAATAATAGTCAAATCCGCTCTTGAAGCACCCTTTCGGCATGAATAACCCATTCGCCGTCCGCATCTTACCCCCCGCCCCGTTCGCAGCCCCCCAATCCCCGTTCACCCTCCGATTCCGCCATTCAATGCGTTGCCGTTGGGTTGACAGCCCCCCCACGCTAACCTAGCAATGAATTTCTAGCCCCTGGATTCCCCTTGGGAAATCTCAGGTAGGGCCGGACGAGTGTACGCCCCACGTCGGCCATTTCAATTGAGGAGATTGCACTTTATGCCCAAAGTCACTAAATATGTCGAAAAGGCCGCCGTCTACGCAGCCAAGGGAGCCTGGGTTGTTTTCGAAAGGCTGAACCGCATCAGCCCCAACGCCGCCTTTACCCCCAAGTGGAGTGACAAGCCCCTCCTCAAGAGCTATCAGAAAGAGAAGCCGCCCCTCGGCTGGCCCCGCACCACTGACTCCCTCTGTCCCAAGTGCGTCCCCGAAATCCGCAAGCAGATCCTCGACGGCAAGCTGCCCCATGAAGTTCTGCTCAACGAGAAGGTCGGCGAAATCAAGGCCCAGATCATCGAGCGCGACGGCAAAATCCTCATGGTCAAGGACTGCCCCAAGCACGGCCACTTTGAAGACGTCATGTCCATCGACCCCGTCTTCTTCAAGCACCTTGAAGAGAGCTTCCCCGGCCGCGACATGCGCGCCCACGGCAAGGGCGACGACGAGCTCCACCACCACGGAACCTCTACCGTCACCCACGGCCGCGGCTCGGTCCTCACCATCGATCTCACCAACCGCTGCAACATGATGTGCGATCCCTGCTTCATGG
>CAYQOQ010000190.1:0-8214 GCA_964419175.1 uncultured Occallatibacter sp.
TGGTCTGCGGGTCGCGGAAGAAGCGGATGAGCAGGTCTTCTTCCATGAGCTTGTGAATGGCGGGGGCGAGCTTGTCTTCGTCGGCGCGGGTCTTGGGCTCGATGGCGTAGGTCATGGCCGGCTCGGGGGGCGTGGGGATGTCGATCTGGATGTCTGCGCCCTTTACGCCGAGGGTGTCGCCGGTGAGGGTTTCGCGGAGTTTGGCCACGGCGCCGATGTCGCCGGCGTGCAGTTCGGGGACTTCAACGGCCTTGCGGCCCTGCATGATGGCCAGGTGGGCGAAACGCTCCTCGGTGCGGCGGGTGTAGTTCTGCAAGGTGGCGTCGTTTTTGATGATGCCGCTGACAACCTTGAAGAAAGTGATGCGGCCGGCGAAGGGGTCGGTCATGGTCTTGAAGACGACTAGGCCGGCGGGTTCGCTATCGACCACTTTGCGGGTGGTGGTGCTGTCCTCGGCATCGGGCGCGGCGTTCAGGTCTTTCGCGACGTAGGGAGCGCGCTCGGTGGGGGAGGGGGCGTAGGCCTTGATGAAGTCGAGGAGGTGGTCGAGGGCCATGTTGGCCAGGCCGCTGGAGAACAGGACCGGGAAGATGCGGTCTTCGCGGATGGCTTCATGCAGCGCGGCGATCAGGTGCTCCTCGGGAATGGTCCCCTTCTCGAAGTACTCTTCCATCAGTTCGTCTTTGCCTTCGGCTACGAGTTCGACGAGAGCTTCGTGGCGGGCCTTGGCGTCGGCGGAGACGCTGGCGGGGATTTCGCCGGTGACCTTGCCGCGGCCATCGCCGCCGGGGGTGTAATAGAAAGCCTCCATGGTGACCAGGTCGACTACGCCGTGAAAGCCCTGGGCGTCGGAGATGGGCAACTGGACGGGAACACAGGTGCGGCCCCAGCGGTCCTGGATGTCGTCGAGCAGGGCGCTGAGTCCGCCGCCGCCGCCGGCCTTGGGGTGGTCCATCTGGTTGACGAGAACGATGCGGGGAAGGCCGGCTTCTTCAGCGAATTTCCAGACGCGCTCGGTGACGGCTTCGACGCCATTTTGGGCGTTGACGAGGACGATGGCGGCTTCAACGGGAAGCAGGGCGGCCTTGGCTTCGTGCGAGAACATGTGGAAGCCGGGGGTGTCGACAAGATTGATTTTTGTGCCTTGCCACTCGACAAAGGCGACGGCGTTCTGCATGGTGACGCCGCGGGCGACTTCTTCTTCGTCATAGGCGGTAACAGCCGAGCCATCTTCAACGCGGCCCTGGGTGGGGGTCATCTTTGCGGCATGCAGCAGAGCGGCGATCAAGGTGGTTTTGCCGCTGTGCGCATGCCCGACTACAGCTACGTTACGGATCTCACTTCCCTGGTAAGTCTTCATGGGTTTCTCCTTGAGTATTCGTGAATGATGCTGAGATTGGAGTGGATTTGGAAGCCGGGTCCTGGGAGGGACAGGGACTGCCGTGGGACGCCGATGGGGGCGTCCATGTGGCCAGATTTGCTGGCCAAAGCTCCGGGTCTGCCGTCTACCTCGTCCATTGAAGAGGGTCTCGGGCCGGCGCAAGGCAGATCAATAGAAGGAGAATCCGCCGGGCGTTCATTACCAAAGAGCGGATGCTATCACAGGCGGAGTGTGAACGTCCTGTGACTCAGGGCACAAAGAGGGGAAGAACAGGGAACAGGGATTAGGGAACAGAGAACAGAGGCCGGTGGACAGAGACTCTTGGGGCTGTTTGCGATGGGCGGTTTGTGGGTGTGATAGACTTTGCGCGTTTGGAGGAGTATCCGGATGAGGAATGTGCTGAGGCTTGCGGGACTGTTTGTTCTTCTGGCGATAATGCCGAACGCGAACGCTGCGGATGTATCGGGGACGTGGAAGGGCGCCTTCGATTTTCAGGGCACCAGCGTGCCGCTGACGTTTCATCTGACGGTCGCGGGGAGCGCGGTGACGGGGACGGTGGAAGGGCTCCCGACGACGCCTGCTGAGATTCACGACGGCAAGGTGGACGGCGACTCGGTGACGTTCTGGGTGAACAGCGACTACCAGGGAACTACCTACAAGCTGGTGTACAAGGGCAAGGTTTCCGCGGGGCAGATCGAGTTCAGCTTCGGCACCGAGGACGGGAGCTGGGGCACGACGATGACGGCGAAGAGCGGCGATATGCCGGTTGCGAAGCCGAGCGGCCCGGATGCGACGGGGACGTGGAAAGGGTCTTTCGATTTTCAAGGAACGAACGTGCCGCTGACGTTTCATCTGACGGCTGCGGATGGCGTGCTGACGGGGACGGTGGAAGGGCTGCCGCCGTCGCCGCTGGAGATTCACGAGGGCAAGGTGGATGGGGACACGGTGACGTTTGCTGTGACGACCGATTACCAGGGAAGCCCAGTGCGGCTGGTGTACAAGGGGAAGGTCTCCGCGGACGGGATCAAGTTCTCATTTGGGACCGAGGACGGAAGCTGGGGGACGGAGTTGACGGTGGTGAAAAGTATTTAGAGATTGCTGTTGGATGTGTGAGGCTGGTGTTATCCCAGGTCTCAGAAACGGGGCCTGGGGCACCCGGCGGGGGAGTTTTCCTTCGCTGCGGCGTGCGCGGGGGCGATGCGCTTAAAGAGCTACGGCAGCCGGCAGAATGTCTTCTGCGTCGACCCACTGGGTGGGGTAGTTGCCGGTGTAGCAGGCGGTGCAGTAGCCGGTGTGCTCGGGGCCGGCGCAGCATTTAAGCAGGCCATCGAGAGACAGGTAAGCGAGTGAGTCGGCTTCGATGTAGCGGCGGATCTCTTCGATGGACTTGTTGGCGGCGATCAGGTCGCGCTTGCTGGGGGTGTCTACGCCGTAGAAGCACGGGGAGATCGTTGGCGGGCAACTGATGCGGAGATGGACTTCTTTTGCGCCGGCGCCGCGGACCATGCGTACAATTTTCCTGCTCGTCGTGCCGCGAATGATGGAGTCGTCGATCAGGATGACGCGCTTGCCTTCAAGGAGATTGCGGACAGGGTTGAGCTTGAGGCGGACGCCGAAGTCGCGAACGCGCTGCTCGGGCTCGATGAAGGTGCGGCCGACGTAGTGATTGCGGATAAGGCCGAGACGGAAGCGGATGCCGCTTTCCTCCGCATAACCCAGTGCTGCCGTTACGCCGGAGTCGGGGACGGGAACAACCAGATCCGCAGGCACGCCGGATTCGCGCGCTAACTGGCGGCCCATCTGGTCGCGGCTTTCCTGGACCCAGCGGCCAAAGATGCGGCTGTCGGGGCGGGCGAAGTAGACGTGCTCGAAGATGCAACTGGATTGCGGGACGCCGCTCGAGTACTGGCGGCTGGTGACGCCGTCTTCTGTGACCATGACGAGCTCGCCGGGGAGTACGTCGCGAATGTATTCGGCGCGGAGCAGATCGAAGGCGCAGGTTTCAGAGGCAAAGATGATGGTGTCCGGTGCGCCGGGGTTCTTGATGCGGCCGATGGAAAGTGGGCGGAAACCGCGCGGATCACGGGCGGCGAAGATGCGGTCGCGGGTCATCATGACGATGGAAAAGGCGCCGTCAACTTGGGAGAGAGAATCGGCGATGGCGTCGACAAGCGTGCCGGCTCGGGAGTGGGCGATGAGCTGGACGATGATCTCCGAATCACTCGTGGTCTGGAAATAAGCGCCGTCGCGTTCGAGGCGGGCGCGGATGTTGCCGAGGTTGACCAGGTTGCCGTTGTGGGCGATGGCGATCAGGCCCTTGGTGGAGTCGACGCGGATGGGCTGGGCGTTGAGCAGGGCCGAGTCGCCGGTGGTGGAGTAGCGGGTGTGGCCGATGGCCATTGTGCCGGGGAGCTTGGCGAGGACATCGTCGGTGAAGATTTCGCTGACCAGGCCCATGCCTTTGATGTTGGCGAGGCGCTGTCCGTCGGCGGTCGCGATTCCGGCCGATTCCTGGCCGCGATGCTGGAGGGCGTAAAGGCCAAGATAGGCTTGGCGGGCGGCGTCGGGATGGCCGTGAATGGCGACTACGCCGCATTCTTCTCTGAGTTTGGGGTCATCGCTCGAAAGGGAGATTCCCTCAGGGGCTAAAGCCCCGGTGTAATTTGGGCCGCTAGCGGCACGACTAAAGTCGTGCCCTTTCAAAACATCTTTATGAACAGATTGGATGTACGGGCTAAAGCCCGTACCCTTCATCGCCACTAGCGATTGTGTTGCGTCGAATTGGTTTTCTACGCCCTGGTAGAGGAGCTTCATTATGCCAGAACCTCGCCGTGGAGAGTGGCTTCCAGGGCGAAGGCCCAAGGCTTGCGGAGAGAGGCGAGCGGGGCGGAGATCATGGGCTGGCGATAGACGCTGATTTCCAGGCGGTCGCCGCCAGTGGTGCCGATCCGTGCGGCGAAGTAGCCATATTGATCGGCTAGCTCTTCAATGTCTTCCACTTGATTGGCTTCGGCGGTGACGAGCACGGTGGAGGCTGGCTCGGCGAAGAGGCCGAAGAGCGGATGAACCAGAAACGACTGATCCTGCTCGACAGCCGAGCCGATTCCTAGAGGGAAACCGGCCTGGGCGAGGGCGACGGCGATGCCGCCGTCGGAGATGTCGCGGGCGGAGTGGATGATTTGGCGGCTGGCAAGAACGGCCAGCAGGGTGTGCAGGTCGGCTTCGGCATCGAGATCAAGCGGAGGCGGAGTGCCCCAGGTGCTGCCGAGAACGGCATGCGCGTATTCCGAGGAACCGAAGACGACTAGCTCGGCGGATGCGGATGCGTCGGTTTCCTCGTCACCCTCAGGATGAAGGGCGGTTTGATCGCCAAGCGCAGGGGCGAGCGGGTCGGGGGTACTCTCAACGCGCTCCGGATGCATGGGAACATGAAGACTGGGGTCGGGCTCTTCCCCGGCGGGAATGGGCCAGAGAAGCACGATAGCGTCGCCGCCGCGCTGGAAGTGGGCGGGGACGGCCTTGGTTACGTCGTCGAGAATGCCAACGATGCCGAGCACCGGGGTGGGATAGATGCCTTCGCCTTTGGTCTCGTTATATAAGGAGACGTTGCCGCCTGTGATGGGAGTGCCGAGGGCGGTGCAGGCTTCGGCGATTCCGTCGATGGCCGCGGAAAGCTGGGCCAGGATTTCAGGCTTTTCCGGATTGCCGAAGTTCAGGCAGTTGGTGGCGGCTACCGGAGTTGCGCCGGTCATGGCGACCTTGCGGGCGGATTCGGCTACGGCGTGCATGGCGCCGAGTTTGGGGTCGAGATAAGCCCAGCGGCCATTGCCGTCGAGAGCCATGGAGAGGCCGCGCTCGTGGCCGGCGGTGCCGGTGCCTTTGATGCGCATGACCCCGCCTTCGCCGCCGGGGCCGATCACGGTGTTGGTCTGGACCATGGTGTCGTACTGCTCGTGGACCCAGCGCTTCGAGCAGACGTTGGCGCTGGAGAGCAGCTTGATGAGGTCGGCGGTGAAGTCGCGGTCCTCGGCCAACTCAGCCTGAACAGCTTCAGAGGGCACGAGAGGGATCGGGCAGTTCCATGTGCCGACGGGGCGGTTATAGAGAGGCGCGTCGTCGGTCAGGGATTCATTCGGAATGTCGGCGACAAGGACGCCGTGATGACGGATGCGCAGGCGCGACTCGTCGCGGACTGTGCCGACGATGACGCCATCGAGGCCCCACTTCTTGAAGACCTTGAGGACTTCGTCTTCGCGGCCTTTTTCGGCGACCAGCAACATGCGCTCCTGGCTTTCGGAGAGCATGATTTCGTAGGAGGTCATGCCGGTTTCGCGCTGGGGAACGAGGTCGAGCTCGACATCGAGGCCGACGCCGCCGCGGCCGCCCATTTCGCAGGTGGAACAGGTCAATCCCGCGGCCCCCATGTCCTGGATGCCGACGATGGCGCCCGTCTTCATGGCTTCAAGGCAGGCCTCCATCAGCAGCTTTTCCATAAAGGGGTCGCCGACCTGGACGTTAGGGCGCTTGGCCTCGGTGCCCTCATGGAACTCTTCAGAGGCCATGGTGGCGCCGTGGATGCCGTCGCGGCCGGTCTTTGCTCCTACATAGATGACGGGGTTGCCTGCGCCGGTGGCTTTGCCGTAGAAGATTTCGTCCTTGCGGACCATGCCGAGGGCGAAGGCATTGACCAGCGGGTTGCCGCTGTAGCAGGACTCGAACTTGGTTTCGCCGCCCAGGCAGGGGACGCCGAAGCAGTTGCCGTAACCGGCGATGCCGGCGACTACGCCTTCGACGATGGAGTGGTTCTTGGCGTTGAGGAGCTTCTGCTCTTTTGCGTCTTGGCCGAGTTCTTCAGTAATAGAACCGAAGCGGAGCGAGTCCATGACGGCCAGTGGGCGTGCGCCCATGGTGAAGATGTCGCGGAGAATGCCGCCGACGCCAGTGGCCGCGCCTTGGAATGGCTCGATATAGCTGGGGTGGTTATGAGACTCGATCTTGAAGGCGCAGGCCCAACCGTCGCCGACGTCAATGATGCCGGCGTTTTCACCCGGACCCTGGACGACGAGGTCGCTTTTGGTGGGCAGGCGCTTGAGATGGACACGGCTCGACTTGTAGGAGCAGTGCTCGCTCCACATGACCGAGTAGATGCCAAGTTCGGTAAGCGACGGAACGCGACCGAGAGCGGTGAGGATACGGTTGTACTCGTCCGTAGTGATGCTGTGCTGGGCAAGCAACTGCGGAGTAATTTCAACAGGCTCTGGAACAACTGCGGAAGAGGCAGTGGTCATCACGGTTGCCTCCATTGTCGCACGGGATTCGGGGGTAGCCGCAGTGATGTAGGTGTGGAAAGCGGGGAAGTATGCGTGCCGGCGGCTTGCGTGCGGGCAACGAGGTGCCTGGATGTCGCGGGCCGGGTGAGGGTTGCGTGTGGCGCGGCAGGCAACGGTGTGCGATACTTTTTTAGCAGACACCGACTCGATGCCGGGATGGTGGAACTGGCAGACGCAGCGGACTCAAAATCCGCCGACCGCAAGGTCATGGGGGTTCGACCCCCCCTCCCGGCACCATAAACAAACATATTTAAAATCAATTAGTTGCAAGATGTCGAAATCGTTCGTGCCAAAATTGTGCCAAAAACGTGCCAGGTTTGTGCCAAGCTTCCCCTTTCCGGCATCACTAAATCGACAACAATCAACGGCGATGTTTACGACTCGATCACCTCCAAGAACTGCAACGAGTGCCCTCGTGAACAAAGCGAATGTCAGAGGCCGAACGGCTTTCGTTCTTTCCGGCAGCTGTCTCGCGCATTGCCGATGCACGATTCCTTGCATTTGCAATGTCGGAGGCGAGAGGAATCGCTAAAGACTTGTCCACCTGCGAGAAGCGACCTCGTGCACTGGCGTATATTTGCATTGTTCCAAAATCCCCGGCGAAGTGATGCTTATGCCAATGGGATATGTGTGGGCTAGGTTGAGTGTCGCTCGTCAGGATTCCGACTGGGCTCTCTTTCCCCGCCTCATTTACCTGGCAGAGCAATTGCTGGGACCTCTCTAAATTGGCTCGGTATTTGCATTTTGTGATGATGTCGGTAGGTACAGGTAAATGGCTATGCATGAGATTATCTGCCCGCACTGCGGGAAAGCATTCAAGATTGACGAAGCTGGATACGCGGACATTCTGAAACAGGTGCGAGACGATGAGTTTCACCGTCAGTTGCATGAACGGCTTGAGTTGGCTGAACAGGATAAGCGGAACGCCGTCGAGCTCGCCCAAACCAAGGCCGCCAGCGAATCGCAAAAAGATGCAGCGACCAAGGAAGCTGAGATTCAGGAATTGAAGGCCAAGCTCGACGCCGTCGAGGCTGCGCAAAAGCTGGCTGTCGTCGAGGCCCGGAGTGCTGTAGAGAAAGAGCGCGACGCGCTTGCAAACGAACTTGAGCTGGCCAAACAGGATAAGCAGAATGCCGTCGAACTCGCCCAAACGAAGGCCGCCAGCGAATCGCAAAAGGATTCTGCGGCCAAGGCAGCTGAGATTCAGGAATTGAAGTCCAAGCTCAATGCCATCGAGGCTGCGCAAAAGCTGGCTGTCGTCGAGGCCCGGAGCGCTGTAGAGAAAGAACGCGACGCGCTTGCGAACGAACTTGAGCTGGCCAAACAGGATAAGCGGAACGCCGTCGAACTCGCCCAAACGAAGGCCGCCAGCGAATCGCAAAAGGATGCCGCAGCCAAGAATGCCGAGATTCAGGCCCTAAAGTCCAAGCTCGACGCCGTCGAAGCCGCTCAGAAACTCGCGATAAGCGAAGCAATCAATGCAGTAGTGCGGGATTGTGACAA
>CAYQOQ010000191.1:0-8068 GCA_964419175.1 uncultured Occallatibacter sp.
CCATTCCATCCGGAGCCGCCTCCATCAGCCCCCGGTACCGGGTCTCCATCTGGACCAGATGCTTTTCCACATCCTTGCGCGTGGTGATATTGCGGATTGCCTCAGTCACGAGGATTCCCTCGGGCCTTTCCAGCGGGCTCAGCATGATTTCTATTGGGAACCGGGTTCCATCTTTGCGCAGCCCATAGAGATCGATTCCTGCATGGATCTGCTGTGCGAGGGCCTCGACCGCGGTTAGGGTTCTGGCGGCGATGAGCTGTTCCATGAAGCTCACCGGAATGAGGCTCTGAATCTTCTGGCCTAAAAGTTCATCGCGATGGTATCCGAACTGTTTCTCTGCCTGAGCATCCAGCAGGGTGATCTCCCCGCTCTGGTTCACTACTATCATTCCATCCGAAGTAGCCTCCGCCGACCCCCGGTACCGGACCTCCATCTGCACCAGGTGCTTTTCCGCATCCTCGCCAACGCTGATATCGCGGATCGCCGCCGTTGCCTGGGTCTGGACTTGCTGCTGTTGTTCCGAAGTTGCTTCGGGAAGGCCGCTTAACTCGATCTGACTCTCAAAGGACATCGTTCTTCTTCCATTTCTGGAGATAGCGCGCGATCATCGCTGACTATTCAAGCAAGACTCCAGAGAACCTTGACGTTTATGCGGACATGCCACATCTTCGCGCCAAAGGTTGCATCTTGAAACGCGCCCTCCTCCTTCGTCGTAGCAATCGTAGGCAATGAAGTTAGCCTGATTGTGATTATTGTTTAGCGGGCCGCCGATGACGGGTGACCACAAATGCACACTTTACCTAGTTAGTGGTAGAAAATTGTTCACTAATCCAAAACATTGCTGTCCAAAATAGCAGGTCCCGATTTTGGGACCTGGGAGATTACTTATCCACACGGTCACGGTACTAGTGGTGGCCTTATTGCACGTCCATCACGATTACAACCGCGAGGAGTGTGGTATGGTTCTCCTGATTTCCTAACCGCTTGACGGTTGGAAGGGCATTACCTTGCGGTTGGTTTAATCCCGGTTTTATCTTTCCACAGTCTGCTTAAGCGAATCGGCTCCGAGGTTGAAACCTCGGGGCCGATTGCTTTTATGGAGGTGCGGATGGCAGACCCCACCGATTTCCTCGACTAGGAACTGCCGGGGGCGATTCTGTCCTCCCCCCCGACTAAGGTATGAGTCGCCGACGATCTAATCAGAGAGCCATGTCCTCGGCACTGCCGGAGTCCGACAAGGTTTACCTAATCTGGTCCCAACAGGCGTCCGGCCAGACTCGACAGTGACACTTATTCTGATCGAGAAAACCCGCATGGAGCAGAAGGAAGCTTAGGTTTCTCTGCGTTGTGTTTGGGTAACTGATCGAGCAGGATCGCATTGAGCAGCACCTTGTGTACCTGGATGCGGCCGTTGTAACTGATAAGACCGAATGCGCGAAAACGATTCATAAAGAAACTCACGCGAGATCGTGTGGTGCCGACCATTTCGGCAAGGGTCTCTTGCGTAATCGGAGGAATGAAGGTCTCCTGCTCTCCCGGCTTGCAGAACTCCGCCATAAGCAAAAGGATACGCGCCAACCGCTTTTCGCTGGAGTTGAAAAGCTGATCCACTAGGTCGGCCTCGGCGCGTGAGCTGCTCTCCAGTAGAAACTTCAGGAAGAGGTCGGAGAACTCACACTCATGGTGCGTGACACGGATCATCTCCTCCCTCGCAATCCTGAGCGCTGTGCAGTTGTCGAGGGCCGTGGCCGTGGACAAACGCAGCCCAGGCATGGAGCCCAGCGCCGACTCGCCAACAAAGGCACCGGAAGAGAGCAGCGCGATGGTGGCCTCTTTGCCGCTGTGCGAAACCACGGTTAGCTTTACCCTCCCATGCTGAAGATAAAAGACGGAGTCTGCCGGCTCCCCCTGTGTGAAGAGGTTCTCCTTCTGCTTCAATTCGACCATTCGTCGGCCAAGACCGGCGTGGGAGAGGAAAACGGCAAGATCGAATGCGGAGTTGCTCGTATTGGTCGTCAGCTTGTATCTCCTTCGATGTATCCCGAAAGCGGAACCTGGATTACGGGGATCGACCCAAAAGGCCATTCCAGTTTCTTCAAGGGGGAAAAAGGTATTCCGCACAGTCTGACCAGGAACTCAGGCTCCGAGTCGCTTCCCTGGAGAAGGGCCGCAACTTTCGGGACGTGCTTCGGACACTACAGGCCCCTTTACAAGTGTCTTGCCAAGCGTCGACTAGATTAAAAAACATCGTCTGTTCTGTTTTGCTCAACTCTTAGTATCCTCGCGGATACCCTCTCCTGGCTGTCCAACCTGCACCAGCCATGGTGGCGCCATCCAGTACCGCCAAGCTGATTCCAACCCCTGCTCCCAACCATTGCAGCCGACATTGGCGACAGTGTGTCGGCAGTAAGCCACACGAGCGGTTCCCAACCTTGCCATCAGCCTGGTGCACCATCACTGGCGCCAGTCGCGCCTCCAGCATTGGATGCAGCCGTTGGTCCCAGCCGCTGGCGACCAACAGGATGTGCACAGCTCGGGTTCTGGCAAGTCATGTCCGAATAGCGGACATGACACATCTTCGCGCCAAAGGTTGCATCTTGAAACGCGCTGTCCTCCTTCGTCGTAGCAAACGTAGACAATGAAGTTAGCCTGATGGTTATTATTTTTAGAGGGCCGCCAATGACGGATGTACAAAACTGCACAATTTACATAGTTAGTGGTAGAGAATTTTTCACTAATCCAAAACATTGCTGTCCAAAATAGCAGGTAATTCTTCACGCCTGGCTGACACGCAAAGCGGGCTGATCCTCTTTTCTCTGGCCGTGGCCCTGCCCGGGAGCCCACTTCAGAGTAACGGGATCGGCCCGCAATGCTACTCCTCAAGCCGCATGAGCTGTCGGTTTATTTTGGACAGCAATGATTAGGGCTAGGTCTCTGACCGCTTGAAGTAGTACCAATTGCGGGTGCCCCAGGTGCCTCGTCCGCCGCGGCGGAGGCACCTGGGAATGAACCGAAAGTACAAAATTATGCGGTCAGAGACCTAGTTCTCTGACCGCTTGATCATGTACCTGTCTGGGTGCCCCAGGATCTCGATTTTGAGACCTGGGATACCACGACCCTCAACATACGAAATTACGCTGTCAGAGACCTGGTCTTCAACCAAAGAGGCATCTTCACTTACCCCCGCACAAATCACCTCCGCGCAGTAACCAGTTTGCCGCGGCCGTCCCAAACCTCCACACAATTTCTGAAACCCCTTCAGCTTTGTCCTTCCAAAATGCTTCTTGAGCGGGTTCGCTGAAAATAGTGCTACAGGGCCAAGATTGAACTATTAGTGAAAACTTCTTTACCACTAACTAAGTAGATTGAGCAGTTTTGCCCATCCGTCATTTGGGCCCTCAAAACATCTTAATAACCAGGCTAACGTCATTGCCTACGATTGACCTTGCACTCAGAATGCGTATCTCTCAACAAGCCGGCTTTAGGGAATATTTAATTCATCCCCGTCGTTGTGCTGGCGATAGAAATGTGGGAATCGGCTTCATTGATTTCCAGGAGATACGTTTTGTGCGGACAAGGTTAGATTCCTACGACGAAGGAGAAACGCTTAGTACGTGATTGCTGATTACGTTTGCGTAACAGGTGCGTTAGTCTTGCGTCGCGCAAGTTGCCTCGCAGGCCGTAACGCGTGCGCTTTTGCCTGCGGTAAGCACCGGAGGTGCGTACGGCAAGTGGGAGTGCAAGGATTCTAACCATTAACACTTTTTGCCCTTAGGAGGGTAAATTCATGAAGAATTCGATTATGGTTGCCGCAGTTCTCGCGTTCGCAAGCATGGGGGCATATGCCGCCGAAAACCAAACATCAACACCCATTACCCTTACGGCCATGGTTAGCTCATTCGATAACATCGCTTGCACCCAAACCACGGTGGATTTAAACGGCGGCACTGGCATTACGGCCAGCGGGCCGACCGCTGCGCAGGCAGTTAATTGCACTATTACGAGCAACGATACTGCGGCAATGGACGTAACGGCCTATTTGCCCCATTTGAGCCCCCTGACAGGCAGTGGCTCGTCATCGCACAAACTCGCCAACGCGCTTATCGGGTGGAATTCTGACGGTGGCTCCTCCTTTACACAGTTCGCCGCGCTTACAGGGGATCTTTTAGCTGATGACGGCGCAGTAGTTGCAAGCAGCGTCGCACTCGGCGATACCGTTGGCGTGGACTTCTTTCTCAACCTGAACGTTCCGGCCAACACGAAAGCTGACACCTATAGCGCGATCCTGACTGTCGCAATCACACCGCATGTAGTTTAGGTCTGTGTGGATCTGCCTCATGTGAACACTTGGCCCGATGGCGGTGACCTGTTTGCCACCGCCATCCGAGTCAAGATGGCTTTTGTCAGTCAAGAGCATCGAATAGATTGCTGGGCGCGCTTGAGATAAGGCAAATGTCGTTGGATTGATTACAGGTAGAGATCATGTGCATCAGCAGGCGAATCGTTTTAGCCATCGTAGCGACACTCCTCTGCATGAGCTATACGTGTGCAGCAGCAACTCAGCCAATTCAGGTATCTCCTGCTTCTACATCTACTGTTATCCAGGTTTCTCCGGAGTCGAGCTTCCTCGATCTGAATTCGACTGACCACACTGCCGCTCTGCGCCAAACAAGCACACCGGTACGCATTACAGTGGCGGACGGCACGACCACATTCTTGCATCCTATAGAGATTTATGCCTGCGTCACCACCGAAGAAGCGATGAGGCTTGCAGGCAAATCGCCGACATTGGCGCTTGCAAACTTACGCGTCCGGAATGACCGGGAGGAGTGGACCGCATTGGAGCCGATGGCTAAGCTGGGTGGCCGCCCAGGGGTTCGTATTGCCGTTTTGTACAGCGCGTCTGCACGGATTCTGCTGCAGGTGCAATTGAGGGTGCCGGCCAGCCAGGAGCCCGGCACTTATCAGGGAGTCCTGACGTTGGAAGCTATGGAGCAGTAGAGGAACATATGAAAACGAAAAACATTGCTAGCTATGCGGTGTTGATTTGTTGCGGAATCGGCGTTGCAGCAGCGTGCGCTCGAGTGCAGGCGCAAGGAATGAGTCCCGTGATCCAGGAGTTCACCAAGAAGGCGCGCGGCGCCGTCCAGGTGACCAACATCGGCGATACTCCAAAAACTGTCTCCTGCCGGGCTCAGGGTTTTGATCCGGATGAGCACGGGGCACCCCAGTTTCATCCCATCGATGCCGCGCTGCATGTTCGCATTGACTCCGGACGGGTGGTAGTTGGACCGAAGAGCTCACGGCAGGTTTCATTCGATGCAACTCCGACTGCGCCGCCCGCCTGGTTCGCGGTGACGTGCCGGTTCATGCCCGTGGAACATGGCGCTGGACTGACTCTGGCTATGGAGATAACTTCGATTGTTATTGTCAATGGCGGGCATTTGGACCCGCGCGACGTAGCTGTAAGCGCAAAGCGTGCGGGAGCCAAGGTGGAGGTGGAAGTAAAGAACAACGGCTCAGGCCTGGCGCGTGTGAGTTCCGGTGAGGTCCATGGTCATAGCAAACATGCAGATATGGGAACCTTCATCCTCTTTCCGCACCAGAAACGGCTTGTGGAGGCGGACTGGAAGGAAACCACTATGCCGGAGACTGTAAGGATCCAAATTGGCAAGAAGCGCCTGGAAGCTCCGGTCAATTAGGGAGCCGCTGATCAAGCCGACGTTTTGGACGGGCGGGGCTTTAGAGCAAATTCGTTGTTGGTGTAGAGCGGTTTTGAAAGGGCACGGCTTTAGAACTTGTCCGTTTTTAAGAGATTCAGCAGTGCGGGTTTCAAGAGCCGACTGTACCGGCGTGTCTATGCCGCTGGCAATCATGTGCGCGGGTCTGGAGACCCGCACGACAGCCGATCTGGAGATCGGCGCTACGTATTTACGGATAAGTTCTTAGCCGTGCCGCAAAAGCCATTAAAATCAGCGGGGCTTTAGCCCCTGAAGGAATGCTGGGCGTGAAATCGAACTTAATCATAGGAGCGGCCAAGGCGGATTGGCTCCTGCTCCTGCCGCTGCTGGGGTGCCTTTGCGCCTCCGCTGGCGGGCAGTTGGTGACTGTGGACGGCGGACAAGGCATGGCAGGCGAGCCCAGCGGAGGAATTGTTGGCGTCAATTTTGGCAATTGGACAGTGGAAGGCTCCCTTGGGGTATACAACGGCGCAATCGTAGGCGGCGCAGCCGCGGAAGTGCAACTCAAGCAGCGTTGGAGGCTGAAAGCCGGAGACCAGAACATCGAGGTTGGCATTCCCACGCAAACAGACTTTAGCTCGGAGGTGTTTGCGTGCGGCGCCTCTTTGAGTTATTCACCGAACCCGGCCACGCGGATCAGGCTCTTTGGAGGCATGGCCGGTAGCGGATACGCATCGCCTTCCGTACTATTTTTTACGCCCCAGATTCCCCTTGGCGCGCTTTCCGTAGACCATTATTTAGACCCCAAGAAGCGGTATTTGCTGTTTGCGCGAGCCTTGTTCAGCAACCAGCAGACCATTCTGGGCGGCCTATTGTATCAGGCCAAGCGGCTGCAAACGGGGTTTGCCGTGGGCACCGGCAGCAACCAGCCGCACGCCGAGGCACTGCTGAACTACAAGGACGATCAATGGGACATCCGCAGTGGGTATCGCTACTCCGGAAATAAGTTTCAGTTATTGACGATGCCTCAGTTCAGATATGCGCAGGAGGACCGGGAGAATGCCGACGTACGCTGGAGTCCGTGGAAGCAAGCCAGCTTTACTCTAGAACGCCACGAGTATCTGGAACCGGTCGCCGCTGGCGCGGTGAACGGAAATGCCGTGCGCGGGTCAATGGATATGGCCGGGGGAGACCTTTCCGTTCATGGAATGGGCCTTGGCGTCAACGTGTTTGAGAGCCGGTTTACGGGGATTTATGCCTCAGCGGCCTCATTTTACGCTTCGCAAAGACTGACCCGCATGGTGAATTTGAGCGCAAACTATTATCGCCCCCTGCACTCGTCCAAGCCCATGCCCATGCTTGCGATCAATGCCATGGAGAATCTGAATCGAAGGGTGAGATTGGCCCAGTTTGCCACGCATGTAAACGGGCAATGGACGGTGAACTACGGCGGCGGCCTGCGCTGGGACCGCTTCGACGTGAACTTTGGCTACGCAACTTTCTTTGCTCCCTTGGCGGCGGGCGGGGGCCGCTTTAAGCAGCAGATGAACCTGAGTGGACATGTAAACCTGGGCAGATGGCAGTTCAGCGTCCAGACGTACGTTCAGCCCGATGGAAGCCTGCTCTATGGATATGAGGTAAGGAGTTTTTACTTCCACCCAATGGCCAGTGGAAATGTGCAGGCTCCGCAATCTCACGGGGCGGCGGGATTGTCGAACTTTCTGATTGAGGGACAGGTGAGACTGGAGGACATGGGGAAGCCAGTGGCCGATGTGCCGATCCGCATTGGAGACGAGACGGTGTACGCCGATGAGACGGGGGTGTTCAGCCTGCGCGTTGCGCACAAGCACGCTTACAAGATGCAGTTGCTGCTGGAGCGCCAGATAGGCTCCCACTATTACGAGCAGGTAAGCGGGCCCACAGAAGTGATGGCAGGAACCGATGCGGCGCCGGGGCGAGCGCAGTTTGTGGTGCGGGTGAACCAGAAGAAGGTTCCCAGCTTGCCGAAAGGGGGCATTGTGATTGGCAACGCGAACGCCGCTCCCGACGGCGCGACCGGCAGCGGCCACGGCAGCGGCGGCGCCGATGGCCCAGCCTGAAAGCTTTCGACGGCGGCGTTGCGCAGCAGCATCGATGAAGCAGTCTACAGGCAAATAGAAGAGGAAGGTGAAATATATCTGGCATGCTTGGCGAATTCATCTGGGCGCACAGGAAACAGTTCCAACTACACGTGTGCGATGAATCCGAACCCGACGAGCGATGAAGATGAATCGGAAGATTATGAAGAGAGAGAAACTAATTGAAATCGCGCTGTCGCTCGCGGCGGTCAACACCTCCAGCATCGACTTTGCTTGATTCCTGTCCTCATCCGTGGCGAAGTAGGAGAG
>CAYQOQ010000192.1:0-7874 GCA_964419175.1 uncultured Occallatibacter sp.
CTTCCAGTTTATGCAAATAAGACGCGGGTCGCAGACTTGTGCAGAGGTTCCCTAGAAACCAGTTCCTTCGGCTTTTCGGAAGAACAGCCTCCTATGCATAGGGCAATCCATACGCTCGCGACGATCTTCAATGTGGCGCATATCGGTGTAACTCGCAAGGGATTCATCTTGCTGGAATGATATAACTAACCGTTCCGGCAGGTTTGTCATCAATCGGTAGTTACCATCTGTTTGCCCCGATTAAGGCCGCAGGATTCGGAGAATGCTCCTATTGACAAGACAATTCCCTTGAGCCCCCGCCCTCACCCAAACCGCCAAATCCGCTCCACCGTCTTCGACAAAATCCAGCTCTTGTCTTCCTCATTCAAGAACTTCATCTCGTCGCGCACCACGCTCAGCGTCTTCGCGTACGTAGTCCACTTTTCATGCACCGGCCAATCCGTCCCCCACATCAGCCGCCGCGGCCCGAACGCCGCATAGAGCCGCTTCACATACTCCTGCGCATCCAGCCACGGATACGCCTCCCGCGAAATCGCCCACGTGTGCGAAATCTTCACATATACCCGCGGAAACCGCGCCAGAGCAATCAGCTTTTCCAGTTCCTCTGGCCGATCAATCGGACAATCCGCCATGTGATCGATCACCACATCGAGATCCGGGCACCGCTCCAGCAGCGGCATCAAATCCGGCATCCGCGCGACCGGCGCCAAAACCAGCATCGGCACGCGCAGCGCCTCCGCCCGCTTCCACAACGGCACCATCAGCGGCCCCTTGATCCAGTCCCCGCTCCCCGCATCGCCCGCCGGGCTCAGCCGCACCCCATGAAATCCCTGCGCCGTCAGCTCACTCAGCCGATCCGGAGCGGCCGCATCCGCCGGATTCACGCGGCAAACACCCATGAATCGCGGCGCATATTTCTTCATCGAGTCCTCGGCGTAGCGGTTATCCCACCGGTAGCCGATGTACTGTACCAGCACCGTCCGCTCCACGCCGTTCGCCCGCATCCGCTCCAGCAGCATCGCCGGTGTGCGGTCGGTCTTCGGCGCATCCTTAGCCTCCGCCGCCCACGGATACTGCGAATCGTTCACCCACACATGCACATGCGGGTCGATAATGCGATACTTCGCCGCGCCCTGCCCCGGCAAGGTCTGAGCAGCCACCACCGCCATCGCCCCCACCGCAAATTCCCTGCGATTCATCATCGTCCACCCTCAACCGGACCATCCGCCTGCTACGAATCAAAAATACACTCCGGCCCCCATGCCAAACCGTTCCGCGCATATCCGCTGCCCCAGCGTCCTCTTTTTTCCTGCCTTAATATCCCTTCTGTAGCACTTTCCTATTGGCTCTTTCCCGCCGCAACCGTCGCCCCCAAAATGGGCTCAACGTGCCAACCCCCGCCTAAACGCGGTAGACTTCCAACACAGCGCTCGGATTTCCACAATGGCTCGAACTACAGCGAAACAAAAGCTCTTCAACGGACGCGACCACTCCTGGATGCAGTTCAATCGCCGCGTCCTGGAAGAAGCCGAAGACCCTTCCAACCCCCTGCTCGAACGCGTCAAGTTCCTCGCCATCACCGGCTCCAACCTCGACGAATACGTTGAAATCCGCCAGGCCGGCCTTATGCAGCGCATCGAGGACGGCTACCGCGAGCCCGGCTTTGACGGCCTTCGTCCCGCCGACTCTCTCGCCACCCTCACCGCCGATATTCACGCCTTCGTCGCCGCACAGTATCAGTGCTGGAATAAGCATCTGCTCCCCGAGCTGGGCAAACAGGGAATCAACCTCCTCGACTGGAACGAGCTCAGCAGCGACGCCCGCGCCTTCGCCAAAGACTACTTCCAGCGCGAGGTCGATCCGCTCCTCACCCCCATCTCCATCGACCCCGCCCACCCCTTTCCCCGCGTCCTCAACAAGGCTCTTTGCTTGGCCCTGCTGCTCCGCGCCAAGCGCCGCAGCTCCGGACCCCAGGTCCTCGGCGTCGTCACCGTGCCCCGCGCGCTGCCCCGCTTCGTCCGCCTCCCATCCAAGGAAGGCACGCACAACTACCTCCTGCTCCAGGACCTCATCGCCCAGCACCTGCCCGGTATGTACCGCGGCTACGAGATCCTCGCCCAGGCCAGCTTCCGCGTCACCCGCAACTCCAACCTCTACTTTGAAGAAGAAGAAGCGCGCTCCCTGCTTGAGACCATTCGCGTCGAGCTGCACAACCGCCGCAAGGGCGACGCCGTTCGTCTCGAAATCGAAACCGGCGCGGACCCTGAAATCGTCGAGCGCCTGCGCGTCAACTTCGAACTCGACGAAGACCAGGTCTTTCGCAGCGATGGCCCCGTCAATCTCTCCCGCCTCATGTTTTTCTATGAAGACGTCCGCCGCAAGGACCTCAAGTTTCCGCCCTTCGCGCCCAAGCACTTCACGCTCAGCCGCAAGTCCACAAGCATCTTCGACGAGCTCCGCCTGCACGACATCCTGCTCCACCACCCCTACGACGCCTACGACACCGTGGTCGACTTCATCCAGCAGGGCGCTGAAGATCCAGCCGTCGTCACCATGAAGCAGACCCTCTACCGCACCAGCCACGATTCGCCTGTCTTCGCGGCGCTCACCGAGGCCGGCGCCACCAAGGAAGCCACGCTCGTCGTTGAGCTCATGGCCCGCTTCGACGAGGCATCCAACATCCGCTGGGCGCGCAGCATGGAAGATGCCGGCGTCCAAGTCTTTCACGGCGTCGTCGGACTCAAGACCCACTGCAAGCTCGCCATGCTTGTCCGCCGCGACGAAGACGGAGTCACCCGCCGCTACTGCCATCTCGGCACCGGCAACTACAACCCTGTCACCGCCCGCTTCTACACCGACCTCAGCCTGCTCACCAGCGACCCGCAGATCACCGAGCGCGTCCACATGGTGTTCAACTACCTCACCGCCCATGCCGAGATTGACGACTACAGCCCCTTGCTGGTCGCGCCTCTCACCATGGCCGAGAGTTTTCTCCGTCTCATCCGCCGCGAGCAGGAACACGCCCAGGCAGGCCGCCCCGCCCACATCGTCGCCAAGATGAACGCACTGCTCGAGCCTTCCGTCATCGAGGCTCTCTATCAAGCCTCGCAAGCCGGCGTCCAGATCGACCTCATCATCCGCGGCCTTTCCATCCTCCGTCCCGGCGTCAAGGGACTGTCTGAAAACATCCGCGTCCGCTCCATCGTCGGCCGCTTCCTCGAGCACTCCCGCATCTTCCACTTCGCCAACGGCGGCAAAGACGAAATCTACTTAGGCTCCGCCGACTGGATGCCCCGCAATCTCTTCGAGCGCTGCGAAGTCGTCTTCCCCGTCCGCGACCCGGCAGCCCTTGCCCGCATCCACGACGAAATTCTCCCCGCCTATCTAGCTGACACCATCAAGGCCCGCCTCCAGCAGCCCGACGGCAGCTACATCCGCGCCAGCAAGGTACAAAAAGACGCCCCCGCCTTCTCCAGCCAGGACTTCTTGATGAAGCTAGCCGAAGGCAAAGCCGACCTCGACGCCATCCCCGAGCCGCAGCAGGTAAAGCCCCACTCCAAACCCGCTGCAAAAAAAACCACCACCGCCGACTGATCCATCCCAAAAACATTTTTGAAAAATGTGTCAGGAGACAGCTGGGGTGCCCCAGGTCCCGACTTTGGGACCTGGGATAACAAGCGCAAGAACTCAAACTGGAGGCAGGCGGGGGTTTCAACCCCGCATAACGCCAACGCAATCCCAGAGGGCTTCAGCCCCGGAGCTGCATTCTTCGCTTGTGTACTCGGCCTTCTCTTCCTTAACCAGGGATTCACCGGCAGCTGCAATTCGCCGCACGGGAATGTCGCTGAAATGGTCATCCGCCCTCCCCAAAATGCGGTTGTCATCCCAGTGAGCTTTATAGCGCAGACAAGCTCAATGGGCCGCCGTACGGTGGCCTCAGAGAAGAGAGGTAGCACATGACAGAAGAAACGGTTCAAGGAACTCCCAGATCGTATTCCGGCGCATTGCTGGCGGCAATCGTTGTGGCGATGCTTTTGGGCATCGGCGCCATGATCTGGAGCTACTCGCTGAACACCAAACTGGCAGCACAGCAGCAGGCTACGGCGGATTCGGCAGCGCAGAACGCCAAGCTGGCTGCTCAGCTGCAGGATACCAACGCGCGTTTGAACGTCGCCACGGACGAGTTGAAGACCTCGCTTGGCCTGACGCAGAAGCAACTGGATACGCGCTCGGCGGAGCTGCAGGTCCGCGAAGCCCGCAGTGAGAAAACAGCAGCACGGCTGGCAACCGCGCAACAGCAAACAGCCGGCCAGGTGGCCGCGGTGCAGACCGATGTTGGCGGCGTCAAAACCGATGTGGCCAAGACACAGAGCGACCTGGTCGACACCAACAGCCAGTTGACGTCAATGAAAGGCGATCTGAACGGACACAGCTCCCTGATCGCCCGCAATAGCGACGAACTCGAGATTCTGAAGCACAAGGGCGACAGAAACTACTACGAGTTCACCCTGGTGAAGGGGCAAAAGCAACAGGTGGGAACCGTAAGCCTCACGCTGAAGAAAGCCGACTCCAAAAAGAGCAGGTTCACCCTCGCTGTCTTTTCCGATGACAAGCAGTACGAGAAGAAGGACAAGAGCCTGAATGAGCCGCTACAGTTCTACAGCGGCAAGGAGCCCATGTTGTTTGAAATTGTGGTCAACTCCGTCAGCGCCAAGAATACCGTGAAGGGCTATCTGTCTTCTCCAAAGGGTGCGCCGGCGCCAGTGGCCGTTGCCGAGCGATAGGGAGCCGATTGCCCCCGGGTCCAAATTCCCCCAACGAGCGATTCGCGCTCGTTGGGGTAAAAGCAAAGCTGCGTCCGCGTTGCCGGGCCCTAGCACCCCGGACGCGACTTCTTGATTGCAATCTCGACCGGCAGCCAGTCCGACAGCCGCTTCGAATTCACCTCTGCATCATCGGCCTGGCTGCTCAGCGACGACCGCGCCAGCGCCACCGATATCTTGATCTTCCCCTTGATGCAATAAGCCCCGAGAAACTGCGCCAGCCCCTTATCGGCCGCGTCCATATAGTCCGCCGGAAGTGTGCCCTCCACCCCAGGCGCATCCACCGGAGCCATAATCATCTGGTTCGCCATCGGCCCCTGTTTCGTCGCTCCCGACGTGTCGAACTTCACCACCAGGCTGACTCTTTTTTCCACCGCGTCCGGTTTCGCCGTGTACTTGACGGCCGGAATGGTAACGCCCGCCGGGTTCGGTTTTCCTGCCTGCGTGTCAAACGCAATGTGGTAAGGAGCCCCCTGCCACTTGGGCGTTGCGGGAACGTTGGAAGCCTTGTCCTGATTGCCGCACCCCGCCAAAAGCGCCAATCCCCCCAGCGCGACTATGATTGTTTTTCTCAACTCATCCTCCTCGTACCTATCAGACGACGAGCCAGAATATCATCCCTGTGTCTCATCTGAGATCTGGGATTCGAAAACCACCGGAAACAGACGCGCGGATATGTTGACGAAGCAGTCAATACCGAATAATAGCCAGCCCATCAGCAACCATTCCGCTCCCCCTCAAGCCACCGTTCCGAACAACGCCCCCACCCCCGCCGTGACCCCCATGGCAAGCGCGCCCCAGAACGTAACCCGCAAAGCACCCGTCATCATCCCTGCCCCGCCCGTGTGTGCAGCCAACGCGCCAAGCAGCGCCAGGAACACCAATGCAGTTCCAAACACCAGCGGAATCAGCATCGCTCCCCCGGCAAACGCCGTAACCACCAACGGAAGGGCCGCCCCCACTCCAAAACTCGCGGCCGACGACCATGCCGCCTGAAACGGGCGCGCTTTCATTTTCTTTGAGAGGCCGAGTTCATCACGGGCATGAGAACCCAGCGCATCTTTGGCCATTAGTTGCTCGGCCACCTGTTTCGCCAGTTTGGCATCAAGCCCGCGCGCCACGTAGATCGCGGCCAGCTCCTGATGCTCGCCCTTGTTGTCTGTCTTCAGCTCCTTGCGCTCGCGATCGAGATCGGCCCGTTCGGTGTCCGCCTGGGAGTGAACGGAAACGTACTCACCGGCCGCCATCGACATGGCCCCAGCCACCAGACCCGCAACCCCCGCCACCAAAACGCTGCTGTGCGAACCATGCGCCATGGCAACGCCCAGCACCAGGCTGGCGGTCGAAAGAATGCCGTCGTTTGCGCCCAGTACCGCGGCCCTTAGCCAGCCAATGCGATCTACCTTGTGATCTTCCTTCTTCGGTACGGGCATACTTCCTGCCTCACTTCCTGGCGCGCCCCCTTTGAGAACCTCGCCACCACGAACCTTGCCGAAAAGACTTCATTCCCGCAAACCTACTTCGCCTCCGGCACCATAAACACCCTCTGCGGCGCATTAATCTCCGTCCCCGGCGCATGCAGCTTCAGCCGCATCTCTTCCACCTCCGGCTTTCCGTTCATCGGCCCTGTAAACCCAAGCTCATACTGGTTCCGCAACCGCCGCGTCAGCTCTTCAAAAAAAGGCTGGAACGAAACCGGATTCCCCATCCCCTGCCAGAAGCTCTTGCCGCCCGTCGCCTCCGTCACCTGCGCCAGCAGGTTTTGCCCCGTATTATTTGCAGACTGTGTCAGGTCAGCGCGCCCCTGGTTCATCCAATAAATCGCGTCCACAACCACCCGCGCCCGCGCCGCATCGTTGATCGCCGTGGCAACATACGGGTCCGCGGGATCGTACTCGCGCTGGTAGCTATCCACGCCGTCGGTCACCATCACCACTTCGCGCCGCGCCGCCCCATCCTGCCCCGGCCAGTTCTTCGCCAGGTCTGAGAGACAAAAGTACGGGCTCGCCGAAATCCCCGGCGAACCTCCCGGCAGATGAAGGTTGTTCAGAATCACCGCATGGTCACTCGTCAGCGGAGACGCAAACAGCGCCTGCCCGTTCTGCATGTACGCAATCCCGGCCTTCACATTCGGCGGCAGGCTGTTCACAAACTGCGCAATCTCGTTCATCTCCCGGCCCAGGCTGTTCCTTGCCCCGCCGTCGATCAGCAGCACCAGCTCAACCTGGTTGTTCGGCGCCACAAACTGCCTCCACTCCGTGACTTTGGCGTTCTTCCCGTTCACTTTCACCGCCAGGTCCTGCTGCGTCACGCTCGGCGGCAGCGGCTGCCCTTCCACCTTCGGCAATACCGTCACCACCACCTGCCCCTGCCCCAGACTCTGCGCAGACAAAGGCGCTGCCATCAGCAGCGCGGTCATGGCCATTCCAACAGCCACTCCAGGATTCCTCATGCGAATTGCTCCCTTCGAGCTAGGTGCGCCCTTGCAACGCTTCCATCCCCGCAACGCACTTCGCCTCTACAGCTTGTTAGATGCCGAGCCCAACAATTGGTCCACAAACAAACCTGCCTCCGCCCTATAACGGCCCTTGAGCACAACCAACGCCCCTCCACCCCCCGGCCACTTTGTTACAGCCGTGTTACTATCGATTTCCTGGGAGCCGCTCGGAACACGGTATGTTCCCCCCGGACCACTCGATATGATCCTCTACCTAATGCGCCACGCCAGCGCCGGACTCCGCCGCGACAACCCCGCCCTTGATGTCAAGCGCGGCCTCATCAAGGAAGGCAAGGACCAGTGCATGTTGATGGCGCGCATGTTGAGCGCCCTCAAGGTACAAATCGACGTTGTCGTCTCCAGCCCCCTCAAGCGCTCCATGCAGACCGCCCAGTTTGTCGCCACCGAGCTCGGCTACGACGGCAGGGTTGAAATCAGCCCGGCTCTGGCCCCTAACGCCACCTTCGCAGCATTTCAGGACATGCTGGTCGCGTACTCAGGCTACGAAGGCATGTTGGCCGTCGGCCACAACCCCGTCCTCTTCCAGTTCCTCG
>CAYQOQ010000193.1:0-7772 GCA_964419175.1 uncultured Occallatibacter sp.
AGGTTATTCAAAACACCGAGGGCCATGGGACTCAACTCCTTCTTGGATGCCTTGCTGCTTGCCCCTGCCCCGCTGCATCAATGCATGATCCGGGTCTGGGGTGCCTTCTGGAGGGGCTTATTGGCATCCACTCCCTTCATCGGTGTGGGGCGGGATAACTTTAGTCATAATTTTAAGAATTGTGTGGGAGGTGTTTGTCGCAGGGTGAATCAAAGTGTCCAGCTTTCATTCACAGAGTGTCTGAAAGCGCGGCAATTGGTGTTTTGAATCGCTCCACCGAGTTGTCTCGATTCGAGACAGGCGCTGGGACGGTGGGGACGGGAAAGTGCAGGCCGAACCCAAGAGCGATCGCAAAAAACGGCGGCAGGAAGATGACTTCCTGCCGCCACCGGTTTTGGATGCAACCGTATTTGCTCTCTGTCTAACTTCTCTTTGGTAACGCCTTGTGAAGGAGGGCCAGCTGGCAGGACCAGGCCTGCGAGCGGGCGGTTGAATCGCGGTTACTGCTGGTCTCCGGAGCCTGGCCCGGCTGGCGGACCCGAGGGGGCATCCCCTGCACCTGGGGCCGGAGCGCCCTGCGAAGCGGGAGGCGGCTGGCGGCGGAATTGCCTGCCCTGCCCCTGTCCGCCGGGACCCTGCATGCCGGGCCTTGGGCCGTCCTGCCGGCGCTCCTGACGCATCTCGCCGCGCATTCCACCGCCGGCGCGGAAGTCTTGAACCTGCTTCCACTGATCGAGCGTGAGCTTGTCGCGGATGGCAAGCAGGAAGCGTGCATTGGCTCTCTCCAGATCGCCGCGCGCCTGCACGACCTTGTCGATCTGAGCGGTGATTGCGGAGTCGTTAGGCGTGTCGGCGCCCATAAGGGGCTGCATGGCCAGCTCCGCCTTTTCGAGGTTGGCGTGGAGGTCGATCAGCTTCTCGCGGTGCTGAAGCATGATGGCGTCCATGGACTTGCGCTGGTCGTCGGAGAGTTTGAGACGTTCGACGATTTTGGGGTTATTCCACCAGTTGCCCTGAGCACCGAGAGAACCGAATCCGTGTTGCATAGGAGGCCGGTGGCTTCCAAAGCCGGGCCCTCCATTCTGACCGCCGCCGTATCCCTGCGCGGATGCCGAGACTCCGGCCAACAGTACTCCCGCAATTGCTAAAACCAATCGTCCTGCCATTCCTGCTTTCATCGCTCTCTCCTTCGTCCGCCAGCTTATCAAGCCGGCCTGTCTGCATTTTTCGTGACTTGCCAATTACTGAGCTTCGTCCACATCCATCAACTGAGCCAGCGGCTCCATGGCGCTCGGAACCTGTCGCGAGACATCGCTGTCCACCTGGGCGAGCAGATCCTCGTTCTCTTTGAGGGCGCGCTGCTCGTCGGCCAGCTTCTGCTGCCGGGCTGCTTCGGCAGCCACAGCGATTCTTGCTACTTCCTGCCGGTGGTGACGTTCGTAGAGGCCGCCGGTGACACTGCCCGCCGCTAGTACGCACCCCAGCGCCCAGCCCGTAACAACGCGCCAGCTTGTATAGTGGACGGCGCTCACGGTGCGCGGCTTGCCGAACTCGGCCTCGCTCCAGGCATGAACGCTGGACTGGAAGTTCTTGAGCGCCTCGTCGAGGACCGCATCCGCGGCCTGATTGTGTTTTTCGTCCGGCGATCCTATTTGTACTCTCATCGTGTGCCTCTCAATTCCGCGCGCACTTTGGCGAGTGCCCGCGAAAGGTGCGCCTTGACCGTTCCTTCGTTCAACCCGGTGACCTGCGCGACTTCTTTCAACTCCATGTCTTCAACGTAACGAAGCAGAAAAACTGTTTTCTGCCGCGCGCTGAGCCCTTCGACGGCTTTCCAAACCTGCTGCACCTGCTCGCGCGCCATCATCTGCTGCTCGACGGAACGTTCTCCGCTGGGCAGCCATTCGCTGGCTTCGCCTGCATCGACGGCGTTGTTCTGCGTATGCCGCCAGAACTGCAACCGGCGGTTGCGCCAGTGGTCCTTCTGGAGGTTGATGGCGATGCGCATCAACCAGGTCATCGCGCTGGACTCGCCGCGGAACCGGTCCCAGTTGCGGTGCGCCTTCAGGAAACACTCCTGGGTCAGCGTCTCTGCCAGGTCCACGTCGCGGGTGGACGCCAGCAGAAACCGGAAAATCTGCGGCCGGTGCGTCTGGACAATACTCGAAAACTCTTGCGCGGCAACCTCCCTCACTCGCCCGGCGGTTGCGCTCGCCGTGGCCGATTCGATCGGTTCCAAGATTATGCCGGCTGCCATCACTTGGGTAGACGCCCGCATTCAGCGGGGGTTTACAGTACCGGCAATCTTGAGCGAATCCGCGGTCAGTATACCGAGTGGGAGGAGAAGAAGGAATGACCGATTCCTACCCTCTGCCAGAAAAGACGGGGGATGAGGGACTCGCCTGGTTCGCTGCATGGATTCCCATGTCCCAAAAGCGGAACCTCCACCCCAAGGACGAAGACCTGCCCTTGGGGACCCCGGACAGGGGGCACCCGCAGTTTCTGCGAGGCGTGTTCGAACAGAGCTGGCACGAACTTGACACGGCCGGCGAATAGGACGGGGCTTGCCTAGCAGGGATATAATTTGAGGCGGCAAAAAAAGGGTGTCCAGGCAGCGCCCAGGCAATGGCTTTTATCGCACTGTCTGCCGCTTGCTTACGAAACCGAATGGAGACAGGGATGATTTCTCGGCGAACCTTTGTAAATGGCCTTGCGGCGGGCGTGGCAGGCACGGCGCTGGCGTCCACGGCGAAGAGCTATGCGCAGATTCTAGGCGCCAACGACCGCGTGAACTTTGCGATCAACGGCCTGAACGGGCGTGGATACGCGCATCTTTCCGCACTGAAAAGCAACAGCCAGACCGCCCACGTAGCGTATTGCTGCGACGTGGACACGAAGATTCTTGGCCGGTTCGCCGGCAGGGCAGAGAAGGCGCTGGGCTATGCGCCGAAGACGGAACAAGATTTCCGGCGGATGCTCGAGTCGAAAGACGTGGACGCGATCACGGTGGCTACCCCGGACCACTGGCACACGCCGCTGGCAGTGCTGGGACTGAAGGCGGGCAAGCATGTGTACGTCGAAAAGCCATCGAGCCAGAACGCGCGCGAAGGCGAGCTGCTGGTGGCCGCGCAGGAGAAATACAAGAAGTGCGTGCAGGTGGGCGATCAGCAGAGGTCGTCGGATTACTCGATCGAGATGATCAAGAAGATCCACGAGGGCTACATCGGCACGCCTTACCTGGCCAAGGCCTGGTACGCGAATACGCGCCTGTCGATGGGCACCGGAAAGCCGGCCCCGGTGCCGGAGAATCTGAACTGGGATCTGTGGCAGGGCCCGGCGCCGCGCAGCGAATACAAGGACAACATCCATCCTTATAACTGGCACTGGCTGCGCCGCTACGGCACGGGCGAGACGCTGAACAACGGGACACACGAAATAGACGTGTGCCGCTGGGCGCTCGAGGCTGATTTCCCGGAAACGGTGACGGCCACGGGAGGACGGTACCAGTTCAAGGACGACTGGCAGTTCTACGACACGCTGATCACGAACTTCGGCTACAAAGACAAGACCATTACGTGGGAAGGCCGTTGCTGCCAGGGGATGAAGGTCTACGGGCGCGACCGCGGTTCGGCGATTATGGGGACCAAGGGGACGGTGGTGATCGATCGCGACGGCTACGATGTGTACGACTGGAAGGGCAAGCAGATCGACACGTTCCGTAACGGCAAGACGACCAGTTCGGCCGACACGCTGGGGATCGATACGATGACGGACGCGCACTTTGCCAACTTCATCAGCGCGATCAAGACGGGCGCGAAGCTGAATTCGCCGATCCAGGTGGCGAATGTGGCAGTAACCATGCTGCTGCTGTCGAACATTGCTTACTTCACGGATCGCACACTGCACCTGGATACGAAGAACGGGCATATCAAGAACGATCCAGAAGCCATGAAGCAGTGGGGACGGGAATACGAGAAGGGCTGGGAAGTAACAGTCTAAGCCGCCGGCAGAGACTTCCGAGCCACAGTAAGAGCCATCGCACGAGGATGCGCTCTCACTGTGGCTTTTCGGTGCTTGGACATTTCGTAGTTGAGAATTGGAACCTATAGTTGAAAGAGGAGACAAGACGATGGCTGCTGGAACTGGAACATTGCTGGCCGCTCAGGCGGGAACGATTACGCTGGGTGGAGATTTGACTGTGAACCGCATGGGGTATGGAGCCATGCGCATTACCGGCAAGGGAATCTGGGGACAGCCGGAGGACCGGGCCGGAGCGCTGGCGACCCTGCGCCGCGCCGTCGAGCTGGGCGTGAACTTTATCGATACGGCAGACTCCTATGGGCCATTTGTCTCCGAAGAGTTGATTGCCGAGGCGCTTTATCCCTATCCCAAAGACCTGGTGATCACGACCAAGGTGGGCTGGGAGCGGCACGGCCCCGGAGTCTGGCAGCATAATGCCAGCCCCGCGCACATTGAAGAAGCGGTTGAGGGAAGCCTGAAGCGGTTGCGCCTCGATCGGATCGACGTGTATCAACTGCACGTGCCCGATCCGGCGGTCTCGTTCGACGCGTCGATGGAGACATTGGCGCGGCTGAAGGAGCAGGGCAAGGTGCGGCACGTGGCGCTCTCGAACGTAACCCTCGAACACATTCACCGGGCGGAGAAGATTGTTCCCATCGTTTCAGTGCAGAACCGCTACAGCTTCAGCGACCGGGAGTGGGATTTCGTGCTCGACTACTGCAAGGCCAAGGGGATTGCGTTCATGCCCTGGGGCCCGATGGCGCAGGGGCGCAAGGCCAACGAAGTGGTGGAGAAGATTGCGGCGGATCGCAAAGTGTCGACGGGGGTGGTTTCGCTGGTCTGGCTGCTGCTCCGCTCGCCGGTGGTACTGCCGATTCCGGGAACCTGTTCGGTGAAACACCTGGAAGAGAATGTGAGCGCGGCGGCGTTCCATCTGAGCGATGCCGAGTTTGCGGAAATGGGCGCGGTGGTGCCAAAGCCGTTCTGGCTGCGGGGGTAGAGCAGACGGCGGAAATAGGCTTTGATTCGGCTTTTGGGCGTGGAGAAATTTTGCAAGGGATAAATGGGTGGGTTGAAACCCACCCCTATTAGTCCTCGTTCATTTTTGCGGCATTTTCGGCCCGTGACCCAGAGGGTACCCCCGTCGTGCGCTGACAAAAAACAAAAATGCAAGTTCAACAAAACGCGATGTCGTCATGAAGTTCTACGGACTCCCACCCATCGGACAAAAACAAAGACGTCCGATGGATGGGGCACAGTTTCAATCCCCGTGGGTCGGTGAAGCCGGTGGGAGACTGATAAAAAACATGGTTCCAGTTGGGCAGTGTATTGCAGAGTCCAAGCGGATCGGTTGAAACAAAGGCAGCAAGTTAGCAAGTTGGCGGGTGATGCTTGACGGCGAGTTTTCATCCCATCGCGGGTAGGCTTCGCCGGTGGACGACTGTTACAAAGTCATGCGGTTTTGCGCCAAGCAGGAGTTTTTCCGAACTTGTAGAGCAACAGGTGGGAAGCGTGCTGGTACACTGAATCCGGTAAACGCTTACCATATCCGACTGCACAAACAGGAAGAACACCATGCTACTGGAATCGCTTCGCGAACAAGTACTCCGCGCCAACCAGGAGATCGCCCGCCGGGGCCTCGCCCCGCACACCTTTGGCAACGCCAGCGGAGTGGACCGCTCGGGCTCGGAGCCGCTGGTGGTGATCAAGCCGAGCGGGGTGGATTATGCCTCGCTGAAGGCGGCCGACCTGGTGGTGACGGACCTGGACGGCAAGATTGTGGAGGGGTCGCTGCGGCCATCGAGCGACCTGGACACACACACCCTGCTCTACCGCGAGTTTCCCCAGATTGGCGGAATTGTGCATACGCACTCGGAGTTCGCCACCTCGTGGGCGCAGGCGGGGCGAGCGATTCCCTGCCTCGGGACAACGCATGCGGACTACTTTCACGGACCTGTTCCAGTGACCGCGCCGCTGACCGCGGCTGAAGTGGCCGAGGCCTACGTACGAAATACTGGGGCGGTAATCGTTCACCGCTTCCGCAGGGAGAATCTTGATCCGCTCGCGGTTCCTGGTGTGCTGGTGGCCGGCCATGCGCCGTTTACGTGGGGCAAGAACGCCGCCGAAGCCGTAGAACATGCCGATGTGCTTGAATACATCGCGCGGCTTGCCTTCCGCAGCGTGCTGTTGGGCGCATCGGAAGCCGGGATTCCGGCCTACGTTTCCGAACACCACTACCTCCGCAAGCACGGCCCGAAGGCTACTTACGGGCAAGGTTGACTGTGAGACAAATCCCCCTTGGGAGAGGGCGGGGCCTTGGCCCCGCTTCCGGCTTTCGACGTTTTCTGGAGAGACGTAGAGCCGCAAACCGTTCTTTTTGCAGACGGATATGGGTGGACATCCCCATCGAGAATGGCCTTGCATTGTTCGTGACCGCAGGTTAACCCGTCTCCCCTCAAACACCTACCGAATAGCATAGAATGATACTTTTAGTTGTATGCCTCCTACTGTTTTCTGCATTTTTCGGGAGAATTTTCTGTGGAGAAGTTGACGTTTCGCTGAACCCCGAGTCAATATCTCGCGTATTCTCTAACGATTGCCGATTCCAAGAGCGGCAACCCCGTGCGATCCCCCTAGTGGCTATTGACGTGCAACAGATTAGATTGATGGTAGAGTGCTCCCCCCATGGAGACAGGTCTCTATAACCGCGTGCAGGCAACGCTGCTGGCCTTGGCCACAGCCGGCCTCTTCGTGTTGGCGGTTTTGAATCTACAGCAGGAGCGCAACTCGAACCAGCCGGACGACGGCATCTGGTGGCATGAGGCCAACGGCGGATTGCGCGCCGACCGCGTACTGCCAGGGCTAGCCGGACAGGTGGCCGGCATCCAGGTCAACGATCTTTTGACCGGTGTGGCCAATTGCGCCTCGTGCGACGAGAGTCCAGTTGCGCGGGTCTCCGATTTGGAGCGCGCGCTCTACCGGACCGGGCCCTACGGGCAGGTCTACTACTCGATTACGCGCGACGGGATTCCGCTGGATACGCCGGTGAAGGTGATTCCGGAGCCGCTGGACCGGAGTCTGGCGCTGGGCCTGCGGGTGATCGGGCTCATTTACCTGATTATTGGGTTTTATGTTCTGTTTCGGCGTTGGGGCGCCCCGCGCGCGACGCACTTCTATCTATTCTGCCTGGTTTCTTTCGCATGGTATGCCCTCAAGTACACGGGGCAGTTGGATGGGCTGGACTGGACGGTCTTCTGGGCCAACACGGTGGCCGAAGCGCTGCAGCCGGCGCTTTTTCTGCACTTTGCACTGAGCTTCCCGGAAGAACGCTTCAAGCAACTGCGCCGCCGGTGGTTATTGCCGCTGGTGTACGCACCGGGGGCCGCGCTGTTAGGGCTGTGGCTGTGGTCTGTGGAAACGCGGCTTGCGACCGCACTCCTGAAACATCGCCTGGACCAGACGGCAACCGCGTACGACGCGGCGTTTTACGTGCTGGCGGCGCTGCTTTTCCTGCGCAGCTACAGCCAGGCGAACACTCCGCTGCTGCGCCAGCAGTTGAAGTGGGTTACACGTGGAACGTTATTGGCGGTTGTGCCGTTCACGCTGTTTTACGCGGTTCCCTTCCTGCTTGACCTGAACCCTCCCCGCTTACTGACCAATCTTGCCGGGTTGTCGCTGGTGTTTCTGCCCCTGACGTTCAGTTGGGCCATTGTGCGCTACCGGCTGATGGACACGGACCTGATCTTCAAGCG
>CAYQOQ010000194.1:0-7570 GCA_964419175.1 uncultured Occallatibacter sp.
CGCCGTTTTCGTCGATGACGCGGATTTCGCGCGCACGAATTCTATCGTTGATGCGGATAAAGGACTTTGCCGAACGTTTGTCGAGTGCGATGGGACTCCTCCAGATGTCATTGCCGACCGCCTTCGGGGGCTTCCCGAATCGCTGCGGTCACAGCAACGCACCCTGAGTATAGCATTGGCCCGGTCCGACTGAACAAAGGGTTTACGGCGAAATGGCTGCTCGGGGCGAACCGGAATGGGTTAAGTCTCCGGGATTCGGAGAGTCCCGGACCAACTACTTCTTCAGCACATCCCTAATAGCCGTCCCGGCCTTGGGCACCGAGGCGTGGTAATCCTCGCCCAGCAGCGCTGCTACGGTGGCCGCCACCTGGCTCTCCGTCACCACCGTCCCCTGCCTGCGCTCGCCCCGCGCCGCCGTGTCCGGACCCAGAAACGCCATCCATGTCTCACGGGACACGGGCACTTTCTGCCCGTGCGTGGTCCACTCGGCGCCCTCGCCGCGACCGTGATCGGGTAGCACAATCAGTGTGGTTTTGTCGCGATACTCCGGCATCGACTGCACCATCCCCCAGATCTGGCGCAGATAGCTGTCGCCCAGGTGCGCGGAGATCAGATACTCGGCATAGGCTTCTCCATGTGCCCAGTCGTCGGTCTCGCCCAGGCCGATAAACAGCACCCGCGGCTTCTTTGCCTTGATGTACTCGACCGCCGTGTGAAAGGGCAGGGAATCGAAAGGCTCATCTCCCCAAACGTGCGGCGTCTCCGCTTTCAGCGTGTTCAGCAGAGCCAGCTCGGGCGTCGAGGGAATCGCCGTCAGCGGATCGTATCCCGCATTCACCACAAACCCGCAGTGCGCGCTATCGAAGATGCCGTCAAACGTTCCCCACGCGCCAAAAGCCGCCACCTTGCCGGCAAAATCCGGCTTCGCGTTGAGCCATGTAAACACAGTCGGATTTGGGTTGGGCACGTTGTCGTTCGAGTCCACGCGCGGGTCGGCGATTCCGGTCAAAGTCTCGCTGTAGCCGGGATAGCTGAAGTTGAACACGTTCGTCACGTGTGAATCCGACCCCAGATCGCGATTGCCAAAGATCTGGCCCTGTGTGGCCATCACGCTCCACACGAAGGGCATCAGCGCCTTCCGCCGCTCGGCCGGCGTTGTTTGCCCGTACTGTTTCTGCGTCTCCGCGGCCATCTCTTGCGGGTCGCCCAGCCACTTGGGTCCCAGGGTCCTAAGCAGCTCCGGGTCCGCGCCGCGGAAGACCTCCTGCCAGCGCATCCCGTCCATCATCACCACGATCACATTTTGAGTCTTGTGCGCGGCCATAACCTGCGCTTGCAAAGCTCCAGCAAACAGCATCGCCGCCGCGGCAACCACCACGCCGCTCAACAGCCTATCCAACAGCCTGTCGTTTTTCATCCCACCAGATTGCCACACCAACCCAGCCCCGGGCTATTGCAGGGAAGCAGCAGGCGAGGGCATAGCAGTCCCGGCTTCGGTGGCCGCCAACGTACCCTCAGCGCCCAACCCGGCGATGCGCACACGTACCAGCCGGTTCGCGGCCAGCTGCCCATCCATCTCGACGGGCAAAAAATTCTCCGTCATCGCGACTGTCCGCCCTTGTCCGGCGAGCGCAACAGGTGTGTGCAGCGTGATGGCCTCCAACTCCCGGCCCACAAAGCTCCTTCGGTGTGCCTCGCTTTTTTCGGCGCCGAGAGCGCGCAACGCCGCCATTCGCTCTTCCACCGCCCGCGGCGCAACCGGCCGCTCTTTATGCAGCTCCCATCCCCGCGTTCCCGGCCGCGGCGAAAACGGAAACAGATGCAGATACCCGAATGGCAGCGCCCGCACCAGTTCCATCGTCTCCTCAAACTCGGCGTCCGTCTCCGCAGGGAAGCCCACCATCACATCCGCGCCCAGCGTAAGCTCCGGCCCCGCCGCCTGCCTCAGCGCCGCAACCTTCTCCGCGTAGTGCCACGGCCGGTACCGCCGGTGCATCCTGCGCAGCACGGCGTCCGACCCCGACTGCAGCGGCAGATGCGCATGACGCGCCAACCGGCTGCCGCTAAACTCCGCCATCAACCCGATCAATTCCGCATCCCAGTCCATCGGTTCAATCGAACTCAGCCGCAGCCGAGGCAGTTCTGTTTCGCTGAAGATCTCCCGTACCAGCCCCGCCAACGTGAAGCCTAACCGTCCGTCCGAAGCCGGCAAATCCCGTCCCCACCGTCCCAGGTTGATTCCGGAGAGAACAAGCTCGTTGCCCCCCGCCGCCACAAAACCCTCCACCTGCCGCATGACCCCTGCGGGGAGCAGACTCTTGGATGAGCCACGTGTCTGGGGAATCACGCAGAAGGTGCAGCGATTCCCGCACCCTTCCTGAATCTTCAAATTGGGCCGCGTCTGCTCGCCCGGCGCCAGTTGCGCCTCTTCAATGAAGGAGTGCGCAAAGCGGTCGTCCGCCCAGATCGGCGCGCCGCCGGCCAGTAGCGACTGCAAACTCACCAGATCGGTCGCCGTGGTAGGAGCGACCTCGCCGGCTCCCCGCTCCATCAGCCCCAAAATAATCTCCGGCGCCAGCGCCTTGTGGCTGTTGCCCACCACTGCCGACACGCCGGCCATTCCGGCCAGCTCCTCAGGCGCGCGTTGCGCATAGCAGCCGGTCACCACAATCCGCGCCTCCGGATTCAGCCGGTGGGTACGCCGGATAAACGCTCGCGCCGCGCGGTCCGCCTCGGCCGTCACGCTGCAGGTATTCACCACCACCACATTGGCCGCCGCCGGAAGCCCCTCGTCGAGTCCCGCCGCGCGCAGCCGGCCGCCCACCGCCTCGCCATCGGCGCGCGCTGCCCTGCATCCGAAATTCTCCACGTGAAACTCCGGCATACATCCAGTCTAGTGCCTCTTTCGCTGCTCTAGCCCGTCTGGCGCTATGCCGGATCTCAGGTATATAATTCGTCAGAACAACAAAGGGGAGAAAAATGACGGGATCTGTGAAAAGCCTCAGGACTGAAATGCGCTCAACCACGGCACTGCTCGGCTTCACGCTTCTCGCGGCCTTTGCCATGTTCTCTGTTGCCTCGCTGGCCGCCGCAGCCACCCAGCCGCGGATTCTCGTCTACACGCGCAACTACACCCCCGACGGCAAGGGATACGTGCATGACAACATCGCGGCCAGCGTGGAAGCCATCAAAAAGATGGGCGCCGAAAAAGCCTTCGCCGTCGATGTCTCCGACGATCCAGCCGTCTTCACCGACGCCAATCTCAAGCAGTATGCAGCCCTTGTCTTTTCCAATAGCAACAACCAGGCATTCTCCTCGGACGCCCAGCGCGACGCATTCAAGCACTACATCGAGGCGGGCGGCGGTTTTGTCGGCCTTCACTCCGCATCCGGCTCCGAGCGCGACTGGCCTTACTTCTGGTCGGTGCTGGGCGGCAAATTCGCGGCTCATCCAATCCACCAGACCTTCACCGTCCAGGTTGCCGACCCGCAATTTCCCGCGGTCAAAGGTCTGCCGGCCTCTTTCCAGTGGGCCGACGAGTGCTACTTCACCGGCAACCTCAACCCCGACATTCACCCAGTCCTGACCACTGATCGCACCAAGCTCGCCGGGCTTGACCAGATGAAGATTGACGTCTCCACATTCCCAAATCCTCTGCCGCTGGCCTGGTATCACCAGTTCGACGGCGGCCGCGAGTTCTATCTAGCGCTCGGCCATGACAAAGAGTTCTACGCCAATCCCATCCTTTACGGCATCATCGAGAAGGGCATCCTATGGGCCATCAAGAAGCCGCAATGATCTTCCTGGCGCCATAAAAGTCCTTGCCTCAGCTCGATGTGTTCCACGTGGAATTTTGACATTCTCTTTCTTACATTAGAAACCGCTCATCGCCGGGCCTCTGCGTTGGCTCCGTCCAATGCCGCGGCCCCGGTTCCGGTATACTGTGGACTGACCACTTGTTTCTGTCGGTCCACTCATTTATCCCATGCATTCATCTGCCACAATTGCCGCCGAGTCCATCCCTTCCGCGGAATCGCGAGCCAGCACGCGCCACATCATCAGCTTCGTCTACTTCACATTCATTTGCTATCTTTCCATCGGACTTCCCCTTGCTGTTCTGCCCCCGTACGTTCACCTCCGCATGGGCTACAGCGCCATGCTCGCCGGCTTGGTCATCAGCATCCAGTACATTGCCACCCTCGCCAGCCGCCCCTGGGCAGGACGTATCTCCGACCGCGCCGGAGCCAAAGTTTCCGTGCTCTGGGGAATGGGCGCCTGCACGGCCAGCGGCGTGGCCCTGGTGGTTGCCGCCGCTGCGCATCAGATCCACTGGCTGAGTTTTTCCTTCCTCATCGCCAGCCGTCTCATCCTTGGCGTTGGCGAGAGCCTGGGCTCCACCGGTTCCACGCTGTGGGGCATCACCAGCGCCGGACAGGAAAGCACCGCCAAGGTCATCTCTTTTAACGGCATCAGCACCTACGGTGCAATGGCGCTGGGAGCGCCGCTGGGCGTCATTCTCGACGCCCAATGGGGTCTGGCCTCCATCGGCCTGCTCACCATCGTCGTGGGCGGCATCAGTCTGGCCATCGCCTTCCGCAAGCCTCCGGTTCCGGTTACCCCCGGCGAGCATCTGCCTTTCAGCCATGTCATGAGCCGCGTGGCCCCGCACGGTATGGGCCTTGCGCTTGGCGGCATGTGCTACAGCGTACTGGCCACATTCATCACGCTTTTTTATGCCAGCCGCCACTGGCAGGGCGCTGCTCTCTGCCTCACCTCCTTTGGATTGGCCTTCATCCTGGCGCGCCTGCTCTTCATCCAGACCATCAACCGCTTCGGCGGATTCCCGGTAGCGATCGTCTGCCTCTCAGTGGAATCGGTGGGGCTATTTCTGCTCTGGCAGGCACACACGCCGTGGGTAGCGATTGTGGGCTCGTTCCTCGGCGGATTCGGCTTCTCGCTGGTCTTTCCCGCTATCGGCGTCGAGGCCGTCAAGCGCGTCTCGGAGCAGAATCGCGGCACCGCTCTCGGCGTCTATACCGCCTTTTCCGACGTCTCCTTCTTCCTCACCGGCCCCCTGGCCGGCGCAGTCATCGGCATGTACGGCTACGCCAGCGTATTTCTGTTCGCCATGATCTGCGTTCTCGTTGCCCTGGGGATCGTCATCGTCCTGCGCAAGATCCAGAACAATTCGACCGAGAGCGTGTAAGCGACAGAGAACGGCAATCTCGTCGAGCCAGACGTTTCCTCTGAGCCAATCCACCTCGTCCCTGCGGCTTCTGTTCACAATCTCCGTGGTAACCGCCTTCCTCGTATGCGGGTTCGATTTGAATAATGCGCCCTGGGCGATGCAAATTGCATTGACACAGCCAATGCAGTTGGATAAAGTGACTGCCTTGTGCGCTACTTCAAGCTCCGTGCTTTGAGTAACCGAGCCCGAGTGTCCTGAATCTGAAGTTCGCATCAAAAATGAATTGTCATCCTGAGCGGAGATTGGCGCGTACTTTGCGCCAATCGTAGTCGAAGGATCTGCGGTTCGGGTGTCCGATTTATGCCTCGAACTTCCGATTCACGGCACAAGGAAGCGCTTTTCTGAAGGAAGGACTGATGATGGAATCCGCAGGGTCAAAAAAATGGGTCACAGTCATGGGCAGTTTTGTGGCTGACCTGACCTTCCGCGCCAGCCGCGCCCCGGCCTGGGGCGAGACGCTGATGGGCCAGTCGTTCAAGCTCGGCCCCGGCGGCAAAGGCTCCAACCAGGCCGTGGCCGCGTCGCGCGCCGGAGGCACCGTGAGCTTTATCTCCAAGCTGGGGGTCGACCCGTTTGGTGGTATGGCGCGAAGCCTTTACGAAGCCGAAGGCATCGGCACGCAGTTTCTCTTCCGCGCGGCCAGCCCGACAGGCGCAGCAGCCATCATTGTCGATGCCGCGAACGGTGAGAACGCCATTGTCGTCGTTCCCGGTGCATGTTTTGAGGTCACGACGGCCGAGGTTGACCAGGCCCGCGATCTCATCGCCGCCTCCAGCATCTTCGTCGCGCAACTAGAGCTCCCGCTCCCCGTCGTCGAACACGGCCTTGCGCTGGCGCATGCCTTGGGTGTGCCCACCATCCTGAATCCCGCGCCGGCCCAGCCGCTCCCCGAGAGCATCTACCTACTCATTGATTTCATCACGCCCAACGAAACGGAAACCACTGCGCTTACAGGCATCGGGGTGTCCACGCTGGCCGACGCCGAGAAAGCAGCCGACGTCTTTCTGGTGCGCGGCGTGCGCAACGTCATCATCACGCTGGGCGCACAGGGCGCGTTCGTCAAAAATGCGCAGGTAAGCGCACACGTGCCCGCCATCGACGCCGGCAAGTCCGTCGAGACCACCGGGGCCGGCGACGCCTTCAACGGTTGCCTGGCCGTCGCGCTATCAGAAGGCATGGACCTTGTAGCAGCTGTGCGCTTCGGCTGCGCGGCGGCAGCCATTTCCATCACGCGTCCCGGCACCGCGCCCTCCATGCCTGCCCGCGCCGAGATTGACGCGCTGCTCAGGTAGCTCATCGCCGATTCACCACAGACAGCAACGGCCACCCCGAAGGGTGGCCGTTGCTGTTGATGCCGTAAAGGCAAGCGATCTACCGCTCGCCCTTCCGCCAGTTGATCAGGTCGCCAAGTGTCGTGGTGGAGCTGGAGACGGGATGCTGCTTGTGATCCGCCTTGTAGCTCTCCACCTGGGCGCGGCTGGCCTCCTGGCCAATTGCGCGCAGGCTCAAGCCCACCTTCTTCTCTTCGACATTGATCTTGATGATCTTGAACTCGTGTTCGAGTCCCGTCTCAAGCTTCGCGCCGCCGTCGTCGCCGGCCTCGGAGATGTGGCAAAGTCCCTCCACGCCTTCCGCGATCTCGACAAACGCGCCGAACTGCGCCGTCCGCAGCACCTTGCCGTGGACCACGTCGCCCACGCGATGCGTAGCGAAGAAGCTCTCCCAGACGTCGGGCTGCAACTGCTTGATGCCCAGGCTCAGGCGGCGGTTCTGCGGCTCAACGCCCAGAACGACTGCCTTCACCTTCTCGCCCTTCTTCACGATCTCAGAAGGATGCTTCACGCGCTTGGTCCAGCTCAGATTCGAGACGTGAACCAGGCCGTCGATGCCGTCCTCGATTTCGATGAATGCGCCGAAGTCGGTCAGGTTGCGTACGCGGCCTTCAACAATAGCTCCGGTCGGATACTTCTCCGTCAGGTTCTCCCACGGATTCTCGAGCAACTGCTTCATGCCGAGCGAGATGCGGCGATCCGCCGGATTCACGCTCAACACAACGGTCTCAACCTCGTCGCCGGGCTTGACCAATTTTGAAGGATGCTTGAGCCGCTTCGACCACGTCATCTCGGAAAGATGAACCAATCCCTCGATGCCCTGCTCCAGCTCAACGAACGCGCCGTAGTCGGTCACCGAAAGCACACGGCCCTTCACATGCGCGCCCACCGGGTAGCGCTCCGTGGCGTCCAGCCACGGGTCCGGCGTCAACTGCTTGAAGCCGAGTGAAACGCGCTGCTTGTCCTTGTCGAACTTCAGCACCTTCACCTG
>CAYQOQ010000195.1:0-7549 GCA_964419175.1 uncultured Occallatibacter sp.
TTTGTAGCACAAAAAGGCTTTCGCTAACTCAGGCTTCACGAATTATCCGGGCTAGCCCTCAAAGACGCAGGCTGCGGATCATGCGATTGTGGCTATAGCATTTTCGGAATTGCTGTAAACCGAAGACATGCACTCAAGTGGCTTTTTCATCAAGAAAAAGCCACCTCTCTATGCACTCAAGATGTCTATACTAATTCCGAAAATGCTCTAAGATGCTCAACAGACGATGCGCCGCTTCCCCATCTGCCTGTCCATGATCGAAGCCGTGGCTCTGCCAGACAAATCAGCAGTTCCGCCGCATGAATCCGCACTACCTGGCGATTAATAGACAAAACGTCTCTTCGACGAACACAGCAGGAAGTCAGGACTTTGAAGGCCACAGGGCAATCGCATGAACGGGATGAACCATTGGAAGCAATGGCTTTGAAAGGGCACGACTTCAGTCGTGCCAATCCATGCGTCAGAGTGAACTGGCTTTAGAAGCCGCTGAGGGATGTTTTTCGGTTCCAGAAGCCTTCCCTCGGGGGCCTAGAGCCCCAAGATATTCAGGGCAAGTACATCGGCACGACTGAAGTCGTGCCCTTTCAAAGCACTCGTTAACGCCATTCCCCTGTTCATGCGATTGCCCTGTTGAAGGCCGCCTCGCCCACGCAGCTTGCATACACGGGACGATATAATGACCATGTTTCCAGGTACCGTCATCGATGCGACCCGAACTGACTCAGGCAACTGAACTGCTCCGACGCAATACCCCTGAGGCAATCGAAGAGGCCATCGGCCTGTTGCAGAACACGGTCTACTCCTTCAGCATGAAGGTCTGCGGCCATCCTGAAGATGCGGAAGACACCATGCAGGAGGTGCTTTTCCGCTCCCTCCCCTATCTCGCCAAAATTCAGGACGCACCGGCTCTTGCAGTCTGGCTGTACACGGTAACCAGAAATCGTTGCTGGCGTATGCGGCGCAAGAGCGCAAATGCGCCTCGTCAGACTGTCGCTCTCGACGAACTGATGCCCGACGGCGCGGAACTCGGCCGCTTGCTTGAAGATGCCGCCGCTGGCCCGGAAGACAATCTTCTCCATGCCGAGCAGGCCCTTTTACTCCACCAGGCGGCCCTGCGCATTCCAGCGCCCTTGCGCATGGTCCTCGTGCTCCACGATATGGAAGAGCTATCGACCGATCAGGTTGCCACTATTCTCGGTCTGCAGGCCGGCACCGTCCGCGTCCGTTTACATCGTGCACGTCTTTACGTACGCAAAGAAATGGCGCAGCTCCTCCAAAGTCTGAACGCCCGAACCAACAAGAAGCAGAGCCCCACCAAGCCGAAAAATAAGGGGCCTAAAGCCGCAAATGCCAAAGGCGCGAAACGCCCCGCCGAATGCCGCGAACTATTTGCCAATCTCTCTGAGTATATGGACGGCCATCTCCAGGCGCCGGCCTGCGATCAGATGCGTGCGCATATAGAGGCTTGTCCCGCCTGTGTAGCCTTCCTTCGCGAACTGCGGACCGCCATTGACCGCTGCCGATCCTTGGATATTCCTTGCGATTCCGCCGTCGCGCTCCATCTGCGTTCTATCCTGACCCAGGAGTACCTGCGCATGTTGGGTATGGGAACCATAAATAATTTGCAGCATCCTGTAACGAAATCTTCTCCGCGTGGATTTCATAAACTGAAGAAAGAGGCTTGATATGGAAGTGAAGGTTTCTCATCTCGGACAGGTAAAGTTCAATATTCAAGCACGGTCCCATTCCATTCTTTGCGACCAGCCCGTAGAGAATGGCGGAGACGATTCCGCAATGACGCCTCCTGAGCTTATGTTGGCATCCCTCGGTTCCTGCGCAGCCTTTTATGCTGTCCAATACCTCAAGACTCGCCACCTCGCCGAAAGCGGTGTTGAAGTCTCAGTCACTGCCGACAAGCTCAAGCAGCCGGCAAGGCTTGGCAACTTTAACATTCGCGTCGAATGCCCTGTCCCTCTCACTGAAGAACAGACTGAAGGGCTGATGCGTTCTGTGCATCACTGTCTCATTCACAACACGCTGCTTGCGCCGCCAGAGATCAAGATTGAACTGGCCATCGCCGAGGCCGCTGTGGCGCATAGCTGATATTGGCACAGAGAGATTAACGGGGCATTATGGGCTGCTCCCGCGCTCATCTGCTGGTTAAAACTTGGACAAAGACCTGCCGTCGGAGACTCCGCTCTGGGGAACACGAGCTGATTACAGGATGCTTGCGCTTTTGCGGCTCGCGAGTACAGAGGCCTTCCGCCGATCCTTCGAGGCATGGTCAATCTGCTTCCAGAAGCCGATAAAATAGTCGATCGCGGAGATAGTCGAAACCAACACCGTGAAGTAAATGGCCGCAACCGCGTACCAATAGACCGGAATCACGAGCACGCCGAACGTCCAGTGGTCCCAGTGGTGAGCGAGAATCGCAGCGGTCACTGAGACGATCTGCACAACCGTCTTCAGTTTGCCCAGATCGCTGGCCTGGATCGTAAAACCTTCAGACGACGCAATCGAGCGAAGACCCGAAATGACGAACTCGCGAGCAACAATGATGACCGCAATCCAGACCTTCACCACCTGGGGATTGTAGGCAACCAGCGCGATGATCGCCCCGGTCACCATAATCTTGTCGGCCAGAGGATCGAGCAGCATGCCCATGGTAGTGATCTGGCCCCTTCTGCGGGCAAGATAACCATCGAGGCCGTCAGTGATCGAAGCCATTACAAAAAGTACAGAAGCCAGAATCTCCTGCGCGCCGTCTGCCTGCCAAGGAAAATGCGGCGACAGTATCCACAAAAGCAGCGGGATCATGACGATCCGGCTCATCGTAATGGAATTAGGTAGATTCATCTATTGGCGCTGCTCCGGAATCTCTCCCCGGTTCAGCTCCATTATTGCACCGAACGCTAACGCCGCGAATTGCTGCACCCATTCCTCGATCCGGCACAATCCCACTATGTGGCTTCAACATAGTCATCTCCGTAGCGGAGGGCATTGCAGCCTTCCGTCGTACGAGCTGAGTCTAATCATATGGCGAAGTGCGGAGATCTTGAGTTCCAGCAGTGGCTTCGCTCGCGCCAACTCGGGCCGCCGGTTTTGCAGGAAATTACCTCTTGTTGGCGCACACTGAATGTAGGCAGCCTCAACGACTCTTCGCGCTTCAGAAAGGACAAACCCCATGCAAGTACTCGCTACCCTTCCCTCGTCGTTTCCGCCCGCTGCTTCCCGCACTGCCGAGGGCCGCACCCCTCCCCCCTTATTCCCGTGAAACTGTGACATTCGTAATAATCAACAGAAACTAAGCCACTTACGCCCGCAAGTCCCGTTACCATCTAGCCACTAGCCGCCGTCCAGAATCAACACCTAACAGGCACAAACAAAAAGACTTGCAAGCAAATAATGCCTCCACGCCATCTGCGAATTTTCGAAGATTTATGCAAGAAAAATGGGCCTCATCGCCACCAAACCGCCCTGAAGAACAAGCAAATGCAAACACGTTCCAGGCGCCCACATCCCGCGGCCAAAGCTAAGCTTGCTTATAAGCCTCAGCATGAACATCCATCACTGCCCGTCCAGAAGGGTCAACCATCTTTTCGAACGCGGCATCCCACTTGAGCGCCGTTTCCGTACTACAGGCGACACTGCGCTCCCAAGGCACGCAATTGATCGCCGTGGCGCTCGGGAAGTGACGCTCGAAAATCTCGCGGTAGAAATAAGCTTCTTTCGTCGCCGGAGTCTTGACTGGAAAGCGTTCGGCGGCGCCAGACATCATTGCATCCGTAACCTCGTTCTCGGCCGTGGCCTTCAGCATGTTGATCCAGTTGTACCCAACACCGTCGGAAAACTGCTCTTTCTGCCGCCACAAAACATCTTCGGGGATATATCCCTCAAAGGCCTTGCGCAGCGGCCATTTCTCGATCGGGCGCTCGCGGGCAGCGTTTTTCGGTAGCTTGACCTCAGGATCCAGCATCATGGCCACGTCCAGAAACTCGCGATCCAGAAAAGGCACGCGTGCCTCCACGCCCCATGCAGCGGAAGCCTTGTTGGCGCGAGCGCAATCATAAAGATGCAGCTTCTGCAGTTTGCGAACGGTTTCCTCGTGCAACTCTCGTCCGTTAGGCGCTTTGTGGAAGTAGAGATAGCCGCCGAAGATTTCGTCCGCGCCCTCGCCGGAGAGAATCATTTTGATACCCATGGCGCGGATCTTTCGCATCAGAAGGTACATTGGCGTCGAGGCGCGGATACTGGTTACATCGAACGATTCCAGGTGATAGATCACGTCCGGCAACGCATCCAGTCCCTCTTGCACTGTAAAGTGAATCTCGTGATGAACCGACCCGATATGATTGGCCACGCCGCGTGCTGCTATCAGATCCGGCGCGCCCTCCAATCCAATCGCAAATGAATGCAAACGCGGCCACCACGCCGGCGCGCGATCATCTTCATCCACGCGCCTGGCGCTGAACTTGGCTGCGATCGCCGCCACGATGGAAGAATCCACACCGCCGGAAATCAGTACACCGTAAGGAACGTCGCACATTAGCTGGCGGTGAACTGCGGCCTCCAAAGCCGACCGCAACCGCGATGGATCATACGGCTCCGATGGATAGTAGTCAGGCTCTGCCCACACCGGCTCATAATATTTTTGAAATCCCTTCTCTGCTTCGTGCCCAAGAAAATAGTGCCCGGGAGGAAATTCGCGAATGCGCTCGCACACGCCCACAAGCGCTTTCATCTCCGAGGCTACGTAGAAATTCTCCTGATGATCCCAACCCACATAAAGAGGATTTACCCCAATTGGGTCTCGTGCAATCAGAAAGGTTTTCCGCTTGGGATCGTAGAGTACAAACGCAAAAATGCCGTTCAATCGATTAAGAAATTCCCGCGGATCGCTTTCATCGTAAAGGTAGAGCAGCACTTCGCAATCCGACGAGGTCTGGAACTTGTGCGGCCGTTTAAGTTGACGGCGTAATTCCTTATGGTTATAGATCTCACCGTTCACAGCCAGAACATTGCCGTTATGCCTATCGATCAAAGGCTGCGCGCCGTGTTCCACGTCTACGATGCTAAGACGCTCGTGCGCAATAATGACATGCTCGTCGCTGTAAATGCCGCTCCAGTCGGGGCCACGGTGCCGGATATTCTTGGCCTGTGCCAGGACTTGGTTACGCAGGTCCGCGTAATTGCTGTGGACCAAATCAATCTTGAGGATTGCGACAATTCCGCACATTCAGGAAAACTCCAGTATCCGCGCATCCATGGAAGCGATGGATCGTCTCATTTGTGGAACCAAATTACGCCGAGTGAGCGGCGCAACGAAGTCTCGATGATCTCGGAAGGTAAACTCGCAGCCAGACTGCTCGTGAGCCGCGATCCTTCCTGCAATAGCAGACTGCTCAAAACGTCATTCCTGATTGTAGCCCGGCAACTCGATGCCCAAACGGTGCCTTTAATAGAAGCCATTCTGTCTGGGCTTCATAAGATGCACTGAATCGTGGGAACAGCTTCGCAATATGCTGTCAATAAATCATCAGCATTATTGGAGTAATCTTGAAATACCACGAAACTCCCTGCAAAGGTGCCGCAGTGTTATAGCCTCTACCACTTTAGTGAGAAACAGGGAATGAGATCGATTGCCTCTTGCCCTCTCGGCCAGATCGGAATTCATCCTGAATCCCGATCTGTTGCGCTCCTCGATCTCCTCCAGACTGGCAGCTGAATTACCTAGTCGCTCTGAACATCCGGCAATACGTCGTTCTCGCGAGCCATCCAGACATAAAGTGTCGGCATCAAAAAGACGCCAATCACAAGGTTGGCGATCAGGCCGCCGACGATAACAATGGCAAACGGCCTCTGCGAATCCGAACCGATAGCATGTGAAAGCGCCGCCGGCAACAATCCCAGCGTGGCGACAAGCATCGTCATCATAATGGGACGCAAACGCTGGACTGAACCCTCGACGGCAGCCTCGACCACATTTTCCTCGCTGAACTCCTCCGATCCTTTGCGGCGAGCGCGCAACTGGTTGATGAATTCGATCATGATGACGCCAGTTTCAACCGAGACACCGAAGAGGGCTAGAAATCCAACCGCTGACGAAACCGAGAAGTTGGTGCCAGTCAGAAACAGTGCCAGTGGACCACCGATTGAGGCCATGATGACAGACACCAGCACCAGTACAGACCACTTGTAAGACCGAAACATCGTGTAGAGGATCAGGAAGATCACCAGTACAGTCACAGGAATGACCAATGCCATTCGCTTGTCGGCGCGCTTCTGGCTTGCGTATTCGCCGGCCCACTCGATGTGATAGCCAGAAGGCAGGTTTACATTGTGTCCGACCTTGTTGATGGCTTCTTCCACGGTCGAACCCAGGTCGCGTCCGCGGACGGAGTACTTGATCGCAATGTACCGCTGCCCTCCCTCGCGGTTGATCTGCTCTGCCCCGTCGTCAGTTGACTCCTTCGTTAGCTGCGCCAGTGAAACACGTTCGCCCGATGGCGCCAGCAGGCGTACGTCTTCAATTGCCTGACGCGTGTTGCGATATTCCTTCTCATAGCGAAGCGTCACATCGTAACGCGCCTCGCCTTGTTGCACCTGTGTCAGAGCGTTCGAACCAATCGCGGTTTGAAGCGCATCCTGAATGTCCGCGACATTGATTCCCCACCGCGCCGCCGCATCGCGGTCCACCTTGAAGTTGAGATTAGGCTGTCCAACGATGCGGAAGATACCCAGGTCCTCAATGCCAGGCACCGTGGCCATTTGTCCCTGGATAATCTCAGCCGTATGCTCCAGCGTGCGCAGATCGCCGCCGTAAAGCTTGACCGCCAATTCGCCCTTGACGCCCGACACGGCCTCCTCCATGTTGTCGGAGATGGGCTGGGAGTAGTTCCAGATAACGCCAGGAAACTTCTCCAATTGCTGGTCGATAGCAGCAATCAGCGCCTCCTTGTTCTGGTGGAAAACGGGACGCCACTCCTCTTTTCTTTTCAGATCGACGAAGTATTCAGTGTTGAAGAATCCGGCAGTGTCCGTGCCGTCGTCGGGGCGGCCGGTCTGGCTAACAACCTGTGTAACCTCTGGAAAAGAAGCCATCACAAGCCGCGCCTTGTTGGTAAAGTCGATGCTGGCCGTGGGGCCTTCGCTTGGAGGTAGCGTTCCGCGAACCCAGATGGAGCCTTCATCGAGATGGGGCAGGAACTCCGAACCGATAGGACCGCCAAAGGAAAGGTATATGGCCATCAGAAACAGAACAGTGGCAATTCCCAGCGTAATCTTGCGGTGCACTATAGCTGCGCGAACCGCAGTGCGATAATGCTCCGTGAGCCATTCCATGATGGGGTTCTTCCACTCTTTTGCTCCTTTTTGGAAGGCGATACCTCCCATGACTGGAGCCACTAGCATGGCAAACACAAGCGCGCCGATCAAAGCAAATGTGACTGTCCAGGCCATCGGCTTGAAGAGCCGGCCCTCGACAGCCTCCAGAGTGAAGATGGGCAGGTAAGAAGCGATGATAATGCCGCGCGCAAAGAAGACCGGCCGC
>CAYQOQ010000196.1:0-7474 GCA_964419175.1 uncultured Occallatibacter sp.
TCGGAAACACCGGTGGGGGACTGACAAGAAACAAAAATGCAAGTTCAACAAAACGCGATGCCGTCATGAAGTTCTACGGACTCCCACCCATCGTACAAAAACAAAGACGTCCGATGGATGGGGCACAGTTTCTTTCCCCGCGGGTCGGTGAAGCCGGTGGGAGACTGAAAAGAAACAAAAATGCAAGTTCAACAAAACGCAATGTCGTCATGAAGTTCTACAGACTCCCACCCATCGGACAAAAACAAAGACGTCCGATGGATGGGGCACAGTTTCTTTCCCCGCGGGTCGGTGAAGCCGGTGGGAGACTGAAAAGACATTGGAGATGAGATAGAGAACAGACCTCAGGGACTAAACAGGCTGCGGAAAAAGGCCTTGATCTGAAAGAAGAACCCGAAAAGCATCCCTCAGGGGCTAAAGCCCTCGTTGATTTGATTGCGTTTGCGGCACGGCTGAAGCCGTGCCCTTTCAAAACAGCGGCTCAATCAGCGTTTTTCCGCAAGCTGTGAAGCCCGTACCCTTCACCGAAATTCAAGTATTTGGAAAGATTCTCAAAGATGAGCAAAATAGAACAGCCCGGTTATTGAGCTGGGGCAATAATGAGTAAGACCTGAGTGTAGTAGGCCAAAAGTGCGGGAAACTTGTCCCGAACGTTGTGGTCTCTTCCCCCAGGGTAAGGACTTGGGTATGCGTTGCCGGTCAGGCTGCGCGGAATGCTCTGGTCATTTCCTCTCCGAAGCACTTCCCCCCTGGCCTTTCATCAGACTATTTCAGTCTGCATAACGCTTCCGAACTGCCTCGAAGGAGGGTCCCATGCTGACGACCGATCAGAACAACCACACGTTCGACCCTGCCGTTTTTCTTGCGCACGCTGGTCTTGGCCGAAGAATCGTCGAATTGAAGGAGGGGGAGAATTTTTTCTCCCAGGGAGATCCGTCCGACTCAGTCTTTTATCTTCGCCATGGCCGGGCAAAGCTCACCGTGGTTTCGCACGCCGGTAAAGAGGCGACAATCACGCTGCTTGGGGCCGGCGATTTCGTGGGTGAAGCGGCGCTGGCGGCTATGCCGGGGTTGCGGTTGTCCACGGCCACCGCGATCAACCCATGCACAGCGCTCAAGATCAACAGGGACGAGATGATCCGCGTCATGCATGAGGAGCATGAACTCTCCGACCTGTTTATGAAGTTTTTGCTGGAACGCAGCATGCGCATCCAGTCCGACCTGGTTGACCAGCTCTTCAACTCGAGCGAGAAGCGGTTGGCGCGCATTCTGTTGCTGATGGCGGAGTTTGGCAAGCCGGGAGAGCCGGAAAAATTTATTCCGCCGATTACGCAGGAGACGCTGGCGGAGATGATCGGGACCACACGGTCGCGCGTGAGCTTCTTTATGAATCGTTTTCGCGCACTCGGGTTTATCAGTTACAACGGCCGCATCCAGGTGCACAAGTCGCTGCTCAACGTGGTGCTGCTCGATCAATTGCCCGATCACAACGCGGAGAAGCCTGCCGTCTTTGCCTCTGCGTGAGCCGGGTTCCGGCTGGCAGTTCGCACGACAGGCCCTAGCGGCGAAGCGCTACGACTGCCGCCAGCGCTTCACTGGCGATGAAGACCAACAGGAAAATTGCGGCGCCGATACCAGCCAACAGCTTTGGAGACGTGCCCTTGCCGTGCACGGGCGATTCGGTGTCCGAATCTTCTTCGTCCATTGCGACCAACCGGAAGCCGCGCGTGAAGACAAAGCAGGCTGCGGCCGATGCAACAAGATCTCCCATAACCGGGCCGAGTGAGGCGATGCGGCGAAGAATGTAATTGCTCATGGGCCGACTCTATTGCAGCCAGTGTGATGTAGCTGGTCTGTTTTGGCCAGCGCGAGTAGTTTTAGGCCGTATCGACATATAGGGCGGACAGAGCGGCGTCGAAAGAGCTGAAGACGCTAGCTGGCGAAAAACAGAAGCAGATCCTTCGACTCACCACCCCACGCTCCACCCCAAAGAGCAAAAGCGCTCTTTGGGGACCCCGGAAAAGCGCTTGGGGCCCGTTCGCTCAGGATGACAGGCCTCTTATTTATCAAGTATTTACACGATACTTATATGCCGATACTGTCTAGGAAACCACTGATTAAATTCCATTTCACAGTGAGCATTCCATCAGGGGCTAAAGAGGCTGCGGGAAAAGGGCTTGATTTGAAAGAAGAGCCCGAAAAGCATCCCTCAGGGGCTAAAGCCCTCGTTGATTTGATTGCGTTTGCGGCACGGCTGAAGCCGTGCCCTTTCAAAACAGCGGCTCAATCAGCGTTTTTCCGCAAGCTGTAAAGCCCAACTTATTTTGCAGGGTTTATGTATGGGCTGAAGCCCGTACCCTTCACCGGGAGGAGTTTTTCCGTAGCCTGTAAAGCCCCACCTCTATTCTCAGCGATTTGCGGCACGGGACCCGGCCCAGAGGGCACCCCGGTACCCCGCCGTGCCCCTTCAAAGCGTCGACCTATTCAGAGATTCCTTAGAGGATTGGGGCGGGGCAAAGGAGAGATAAGCGGCGGCAGCGAAGAAGGGGTGCTGCCTTCGGAGGAATGTAGCCGTGTGACCAAGCATCGCTGCCGCCGCGTTTGGTGGGAGCACCAGCGAAAAACATACAGGTGCTGCGCAAAGAGCACAGGTCAATTTTGCTCACCGGCCGTTGCGGGATGAAAGCTTCGCTTTGTCGGGCGGAGTGCTTGCTCAAAAAGTTTCAGGGCGCGGTGTGCACTATTGAGCAGCCTCCGCGCCGTGGACGGCGCAACTATGATCTCAGTTCGCGCAAGAAGCGGTGGAACCGATGGAACCTCTGAGTAAGTTACATATCAAGGCGGGCATTCCCTCAGGGGCTAAAGCCCTCATTTGTTTTGGGGCATTTACGGCACCCTTCGACTCCGCTCAGGGCAGGCTTTGAAGCCGTGCCCTTTCAAAACATCGACTTATTCAGAGTTTCCCGAGAAGCTTGCGTGATGCAGAGGTGATCGATATGGAATTCTCCCGGTGCAAGATGGCGGCGATTCAGATAGACGACCCTCGCTGCGTGGGCATTCACACGGCAGTGTCGATTGAGGTGGAAGACTCCCGCTGCAGGTATCTGGCGGAGGGCAAGGTGCTTGAGGTGGATGAGGGGTGCTGCCGGAGCGTGACGATTGCGGTGGAAGACCCTCGCTGCAGGAACTTGTACTCCAAGTGGTGAACGTGAGCGCAAATGGGACATCTGCCAGGCGAACGCTATTCGATAAGCGCGGCGGCAGGTGACAGGATCAGTGAGTTACAACCCGAATTGAAGGAGACAGCAAAATGCTCATCGTACTGATAATTGTTCTGGTGCTTGTGCTAGGCGGCGGCGGCGGATACTGGGGCTACGGCCGGTGGGGCCGCGGCGGCGGCGCAGGCATAGGGCTTGGAACAGTGCTGGTGATCCTGCTGATTTGCTATCTGCTGGGGCTTCTCTGATAAAGCCGGTTGTGGCCAAAAGCGGGCGATGAAACGGGTGCGCGGAGGCAAGAAATGCAAATCGCGGTGTGGAATGTATTGGCGCTGATGCGCTGGCAGGGTACTCGGTTTTTACAGGATTTCAGTGGCCGCGACTTTGCCTGGTTGCTGATTGGAGCGTTGCTGGCCCTTGGTGTGTTCTGGGTGGTCTCACGGCGCAGGCGGCGCTGGCTGTAGAGGCTCGCGGATCAAGCCGACCGGTGGAGGGCATTAGCGCGGCGATTGAGCCGGAGGAGTTGCGGCGGGCGGCGCTCCATCGCTGTCGCTGGTTACAGGCACCATGCGGGCCTCGGCGCGAAACAGATGATATTGGGTGAAGGTAACGTCGTTCATCTGTGTCTGTAGTGGGGCCGTAAAATTCAATTCACCGTTGACGATGGTGGTCGGCATTCTGGAGACAGCCACGCCCTTCAGGGGACAGTTGTAGGTTATTCCACCGATAGCAACGTCTCCGTACTCCACCACAATTGCGGTGTATAGCTTCTGATAGAGAGGCGCAAAGTCCGACACCACAGTGATCCGTAAAATGTATCCGCTGTCAGGAGAGATGGCAATCTCGCCGTGGTATGCGGGATAGATCTGGTGTGTTTGTGTGCCGACCGGAATCGCCACCAAGTACCTGGATTTCTCTACTGGCACCGCATAGCGAAAGACCGCCTCCATGCCGTTTGCGCCCTGCTCCCAATGGCCCCACATGATCGCTCCGTGCACGGCGTCTTCAATAACAAGAGAAAGGATGGGTCCAAACTCGCCAACTGTAGTAAGTTCTGCCGCCGGATGCTGCTGAGCGCCAAGATTGGGCTGCTTGGAGTTGGTCAGCTCATAGCCGTCGCGATAGCTGACGGTGACGCTCGACGTGCCGACATGGTGCATGGGCACGTAATCGGATTCAGCCTGCGCGGCGCCCAGCACGCCTCTGGGACCGGACATGGGGATTGAAGCGATGGGGCGTCCAGCGGTTTGCCCAGGCGGAGTGTCTTCAAAGTATTCGGTCTTCCGCGTGGCATAGAAATTCGGGAGCCGGGTGACTGTCGTGCTCACAGAGTGGATGGCTTTTACGAGCATCGTCTTTTGCGCTTCGAGGTCAGGAGGCGCGTTGGCGGGCATGTCCGCGGCGGGAAGGGCGAGAAAGGCGGATGCGTCGGCTAACTTTGTGAGCGCTTCGCGGCAGCGGCGTTTTGGGAACTCGGCCTGCCAGCGCGCCAGGCGGACCGAGGTTGCCCGTTCGGTCAACACCAGGCCGGCGAGTTGGCTGGCAACCTTGCCGTCGGATTGCCCATGGGAGGCAGCCAGAAACTGCTCCAGATGCTCGACGGTCACCGGGGTTGCCGGCCTTGCCGCATTCGCCGGTGTGGCAAAGCCGATCGTCAACACCAGCAGAAGAGTAAATCTTCTTATTCCGTAGCGCACGGCCTGGCCCCCATAGCGTCGCTGCACAAGTATAAAACCAATTGAGTCTACAGGCGTTTGCGCGACAGACGGCTCCTTGCCGTGTATTGCGCGTCACCGACCTTCGGTTGGCGCCGGCGCTACAGTGCGCGCATGGTTGCACCAGTTCTGTTCGGCGAGGCTCTGGTTCTCGGGCTGGCGTCGGGGCCTGCCTGCATTGCGGCTTGCGGGCCGGTTCTGGTTCCCGCCATGCTTACAGGGCAGGGCGGCATGCGGCCAGGAGTGCGCACGCTCTCGGTCTTTCTTGCGGCGCGCCTTATGGGGTACCTGTTGTTTGCCGTGGTGGCCTGGGAACTGGGTACGCTGGCGTCGCTGCTGCCCGCGTCGCGGATGCTGCTGATGGGCGGGGTCAATGTAATTCTTGCCGGTGTGTTGTTTTGGTATGCGTATTCGGCCGGACACATCTGCGGCCATGCGTGTTCGGAGCCGAAGCTGGTGACGATTGGCGCAGCGGAGAGCCATAGAACACGAGGAGCCGCGGTGCTGGGTCTGCTGACTGGTTTGAGCCTTTGCCCGCCGTTTGTGGCGGCTGGGTTCAGGGCGGCTCAGTTGGGCAGCGTGTTTCAGGCGCTTCTGTTTTTTACGTTCTTTTTCGTCGGAACCACGGTCTGGTTTGTTCCGTATGTTGGTTTGGGCTGCGTTGTGCGCAACCAAGCTGTGGTCACAGTTGCGCGGATGGCGATGGCGCTGATTGCCGTCTATTACCTTCTGATGGGAATCGCGATGCTGCTAGGGAGAAAAGCATATGGCTACTGAGGTTTGCGCGCCGCGGCTGGTGCGCCCGGAGCGGCGAAGCATTGCGCGCTCACTTCTGCTTACACTTCCGATACTTCTCTGGTCGCTGCTGATGTTCTTTCATCCGGGGTCGAGCGCGGAGTGGGAGTCGCGGATCGCGGCGGCGATCACCGCGGTTTTCATGGTTGCGCTGTTTTTCATGATGATGCGCACGGGGACGACCTATCGCTGGCGGCGGTGTTTTCTTGTGTCGCTGGGAGTGCTGTTCCCGGTTGGCTTCATTCACAATTTGTTTGTGATGCGCGGCTCGATGGGCATTCCGGTGGAAGAGATGATTGCCGGCCGCACGCCATTCTGCTTTATGCCGATTCCCACGCTGATTTTGCCGGCGGCATTTACGCGGACGATTGCTTTCCCCGGATCCATCGTGCCGGCGGGAAGCGCGGCGAGCCACGGCATTGCGGCGATGGTGGGTATGTGGCTGGCTCTCACGCTGGTGATGGGCAAAGGCTGGTGCAGCTATGCGTGTTTCTTCGGCGGCATTGAAGAGGGAGTGGCGGCAGTACCCAAGCGCGCGAAGATTCGCAAGCTCGATGGGCGCTGGCGCTATGGTCCATGGGCTGTGCTGCTGGCGATGGTGCTGCTGTCGTTTGCACTGTTTGAGCCGGCCTACTGCGCGTGGCTCTGCCCCTTCAAAGCCGTTACGGAATACATTTCCGCGCGCAACGTGCTGGGCCTGGTGCAGAATGTCATCTTTATCCTGCTGTTTGCCGGCCTTGTGATCGTGCTGCCGTACCTCACAAAGAAGCGAACGCAGTGTTCGTACTTCTGCCCCTTCGGCGCCTTCCAATCCATCTTCAACAAGATCAGCGTCTTCGAGATCAGGATCGACAAGACGCGCTGCAAGAGCTGCGCGGTGTGCCAGAATGCCTGCCCGAATCTGTCGCTCTCGAAGGAATCGATCGCGCGCGGGGAAACGCTGCTGTCGTGCATGAAGTGCGGCGCGTGCGTGGATGCGTGCCCGCAGCAGGCCGCCGTGTGGCACATCAAGGGAACCGATGTCGCCGTGAAGCCGGAGCGCGCGCGGCTGCTGTTTCTGTATGGTGCCTGGGCCATGGCCGTGATGTTCGGCGGCAGCATTATCGCCCAGGGACTGGCCACTATTTTTCACTTTCTGGCCTAGGGGGACTTTATGAGATTGCGCTCGACACTCGGCTATACGGCGGCGGGACTGACGGTGCTTGCGGCGCTGTTGACGCCCTTTGTGCTGATGGGGACTTTTGCAAAAGGCGTTGCCGCGCTGGGACTGCACGTGGATGAGATGTACACCGGCGGGCCAAAGCTGCGCACCGTCGAGAAAGGCACCTACGCTATCGCCATTCATCGCACCGTCTATCCTCACATGCTGCAAACCGAAAAGCCTTTCGTGCAACTGGATTGGAGTCCGGTGAGTGCGCTTCCCGCGCATGTTTCGGATGATGTGGATATCGACGGCGACGGGCAGCCCGACGTTCGCGTGAGTTTTGCTGTGCCGGCTGACCGGAAGGCGTCGCTGCGCGTTGATGTGGAGCCGCTCAACGGGCGCTACGAAGCCATGCGCAACGCGGGCAAGGAGAGATATTCGCGGCTCATTGTGCGCGTGGACGATGCGATTCTGGTGCGGGTGCCGCTGAGACGGCCTTAGGCGGCGCGTAGTGAAAGTCGAAACGGTCTAAAAACCATCCCTCGGGGACTAATAAGAAACAAGTGCGTAAGTTGTTGAAAAACAAGTAAGCGCATGCAGGT
>CAYQOQ010000197.1:0-7396 GCA_964419175.1 uncultured Occallatibacter sp.
CAAGTAAGCGCATGCAGGTTGATGCGAACCCATCCTAGGCGCAAAAACAAAGACGTCCGATGGATGGGGCACAGTTTCATTCCCCGTGGGTCGGTGAAGCCGGTGGGAGACTAAAAAGAAACCAGATAGGCAGAGCCTTGGACAATCCGAGCAAAAAGGACGGAACAAAGGCGGCGAGTTGGCCTCCGCTACGCGGAGATGGCAAGTTAGCAAGTTGGCGGGTGATGCTTGACGGCGAGGTTTCATCCCATCGCGGGTCGGCTTCGCCGGTGGACGACTGTTACAAAGCCTTGAGGTTTTGTGCCAGAGCGAGTTTTTCGCAGTCTGTGAAGGCCCTGCTGTTTGGGGCTTCTTTTCAGGGGGCTGAAAGCCCCCTGCACCCTCCGTAACCGCAGCCTATTCCGCAGAGTAAAAGCTTAATGCGGCGTCGCCTTGTTCGAGGAGGCGGGTGCGGGCGAGGGCGCCATAGTGCGGTTCGAGGCTCTGCTTGCGGCGATGTTCGGCGATGACGAGCGCGCCGGGGGCGAGGAGGGGGGAGGATGGGGCGCCGAGTTGGTTGAGGGACGAGGCGTATTCTTCGGCGGCGTCGTAGGGGGGGTCGAGAAAGACGATGTCGAAGACGGGCGCGCCGGGCTTGAGCTTGCGGAGGAAGGCGGCGGCGGAGCCGGTGTGGATGGTGACGCCCGTGGTGAGGCCCAGGCTGGCGAGATTGGCGCGGAGGACTTTGAGGGCGGCTGGAGCGCGCTCGACGAAGGTGACGCGGGTGGCACCGCGGCTGAGAGCCTCGATGGCGACTGCGCCGGAGCCGGCATAGAGGTCGAGGAAGGCCACAGAGGCGATGCGGGGTGCGAGGACGTTGAAGAGTGTCTCGCGGAGGCGGTCGCTGGTGGGGCGGGTAGACATGCCTGCGGGGGCCTGAAGCGGGCGCGAGCGGAATGTTCCGGCGATGATACGCACGCCAACCAGCATACGCGAAGGGGTGGGGGGAGGTTTCGGAGAGGGGTGCGGTGGAATGTCGTCGTATCCCACCCTAGCGCAGTGTCTCTGAAGTTGATTGAAAAACAGAAGCAGCTCCTGCGACTCCCCCCAATCTCCTCATGAACAGGGGAGGTTGAGTGCGTCGTATCCCACCCAAACCGCAAAGAACGCGGTTTGGATGGGGCACTCAGCTTTTTGGGCTGGTCAGATGTGGGCCACTCGGCTATCCCAGGCCCACCCAAAGGTTGTTGGTATGTATTTGCCGAAGCAATAGGGGGTGGTGACCCACTACAATCAAAATATGCGAGGCTGGTCAATTCCGCTGGGGCGCTGGATGGGCGTGGAGATGCGCGTCCATGTTTTCTTTCCGTTGCTGGCGCTGGTTTGCTTCGGCATCAGCGCCGGAGATGGGTGGCAGCGTGGGCTGGCTTTGTTCCTGATGCTGATGGGAGCGGTCGCGGTGCGCGAGATTGCCCGGCTGCTGGTGGCTGCATGGCTGGGGTTGCGGCTGCGCGCCGTGCTTTTGCTGCCGATCGGCGGACTGTTTGCGTACGCGAATCCCGAGAGCCAGGAGGGAGCCAACCAGGGCGGCGGACAGTTTGCGATTGCGCTGGCGGGGCCGCTGGCGAACATGGCGACGGCTGTGATGCTGGCGGCAGCGATTCTGGGCGCGAGCGGGGATGTGCAGCTCTTCACGCTGCCGCTGATTACGTCGGCGCACCTGCTGCGGAGCATGGTGTGGATACAGTTTTTTCTGGGCGTGCTGCACCTGCTTCCGGCGTATCCACTGGACTTTGGACGGCTGATCCGGGGTGGGTTTGCGCGGAAGCACGGCTTTGCTCCGGCAGGGCGCGCTTCGGCCGGAATCGGGCAGGTGATCGCGCTGGCCGCGATGCTGGGCGGCATGCTGCTGCACAGTCCGTGGCTGATTCTGGCGGGCTTCTTCATCATGATTGGCGCGCAGATTGAGGACCAGGGAGTGTTTTTCCAGTCGGTGGTGGACACGGTGCGGATGCGCGAGGTGATGCTGACGGACTTCTCGACGCTGTCTGCCTCCGATACGCTGGCCGATGCGCTGGTGCGCTGCGTGCACTCGCTGCAGGAGGATTTCCCCGTGGTGCGCGGGCCACAACTGGTGGGCATTGTGTCGCGACAGCGGATTGTGGAAACGCTGCGGAGCGAGGGCAACGGCTACATTCAGTCGGTGATGTCGCGCGCGTTTCAGGTGGCCAAGCCCGAGGACACGCTGGGGACAACGATCCGGCGGCTGACCGCAGGGCACGGGATGGGGTTGATTCCCATAACCGAGAGCGGGCGCGTGGTGGGGATTGTGAGCGTGCAGAACCTGATGAGCTCGATGTCGTTGCTCTCAGAACAGCGGCGCATGGAACGCGAGGACGTCCGCTCAGGGTCGGGAAACTAGGCCAGGATGGCGGAGGCGGCTACGGAGAAAGCTCTGGATTTGGGCGAAGAGTCCGAAGAGGATACCTCAGGGGCTGAAGCCCAAGGCGAATCATTTGGCTTTATACCGGGGATAAATCCCCGGCCTACCACCCCACGGACGAAGACCTGTCCGTGGGGACCCCGGCCTACCCGGAAGAGTTTTTCAGCAGACGGTGAACCTCTGGCTCCGGGACTCTACCTGGTGGCCACTCCGATTGGAAATCTCGGCGACATTACGATCAGGGCGCTGGAGGTGCTGCGCGGCGCGGACCGCATTGCGTGCGAAGACACGCGCCAGACGCAAAAACTGCTGAACCATTTTGAGATCACTACGCCAACGGTGAGCTGCCACCAGCACAACGAGCGGCACCGCGCGGTGGAGTTGCTGGAAGCGCTCAAGGGCGGCGGGCGGATTGCGGTGGTTTCTGACGCGGGCATGCCGGGGATCAGCGACCCAGGGACTTGGCTGGTGGCGGAGTCGATTGCGGCGGGAGTAACGGTGATTCCGATTCCGGGAGCCAATGCGGCGCTAAGCGCGCTGGTGGCCTCGGGGCTGCCGACGAACGAATTTCAGTTCATCGGATTTTTGCCGGAGAAGGCGGGGGCGCGGAGGACGCGGCTGGAAGAACTTGCGGCAGTGTTGGCGAGGGCCGAGGAAGCGCGCACGCTGATCTTCTATGAGGCGCCGCACCGGATTCTGGACACGCTGACAGATATGGAATCGGCGTGGGGCCCGGAATTGCGGGTGGTTGTTGCGCGTGAGTTGACGAAGATTCATGAGGAGTTTCTGCGCGGGACGGTTGCCGAGGCGCGGCGGGAACTAGCTGGCCGCGATCGCGTGCGCGGGGAGATTACGCTGCTTGTGGCTCCGCCGACCGGGAAGCTTTCCGGGACGGAAGGACCGGCGGCGGCTCCGAAAAAGATCAGCGAGCGGATTGCGGAGATCGAGGCCGAGGCCGGGGTGGATGAGAAGGAAGCGCTGAAGCGGCTGGCGCGCGAACTAGGCCAATCGAAGAGCGACGTTTACCGGGAGTTGCAGCGGGAACGGGCGCGGCTGACTGCCGGTTCCCGTGGAACACGCAACTGAATATAGAAGACGAATAAAAGCAGCGCCATTTGTGCGATGGTCATTGGATTGTTACCTGGGAACTGGCGGGGGCCTTGGCACTACGGGAGAGAACCAGCATCTCTCTCAACATTGGCATCGCGCTGCCGAAATTCGGGAACAACGCAGCAGCATCGGAAGGCAAGAGTTTGGCCCGGAGCTCGACCGGAGGCGGTGAGTCGGAATCCGGCACGGGCAGAAGTGCGTTTTGCTGAATGCGGTAGGGATTGACCGTCACCCTGGCTAGAAAGAACCCCGGATATTGGGTCCACTCGATACGATTGACTTCGGCGGCGTTGAAGTGCGGACTCGCCTGGCGAAGCGCCAAACTGAGCGCGCCGGCAATGGCCATTTGCGGTGACTCTCCGACGCCACTTCGAAGCCACACATTGACAATTCTGATGAAGTTCCATCCCCGTTTGAGAATCTTCTTTTCCAGCAATCGTGCATCCCTGACGCCCACAAAGTCCCAACCCTCGCGAAACTCTTCCGTCGCCAGGTTGAGGCCGACGGGCAGCTTGATCTGCGCGCGAAGGAGCAGATTTTGTTCAGCAATGGTGTGCATCGTTCATTCTTTCTGGTTCTGCTTTCAATAGCTGAGGTTGCGCGATCTCTGCGCGGCAAGTGCTGCGCGGGGATCGGGACGAAAGCCCTGCGGGGGCATTTGATCGGCAGGGTCAATGATCGAGTACTGAATCGGACTGCCGCAATGGATGCAATTCACTTCTCGCATGAGGCATCCGGAAAGATCGAGAGGCTGTGAAAGAGACCTCCGGCACTCTGGACAAGTGACAATAACGAAGGCTTGCGCGGAAGCGCCGTCCCCGCCGTGCTGAATCCAGAGGGGCGACGCGGCGCGAGGCAGTGCGGGAGCACGCAGCTTGGTCTGGGGCAATGCCATGAATATCTGCAAGAGCGCCATGCTGCTGCTGCCCTTTTGGTAGAAGGCGTCGGCGGGAATGCCGGAAGGCACCTCGTCTCCTGAAAAGGCGCCACTCATGGCGACAACCTGGATTTCAGGAAAGCGCCGCCGGACAACGAGGAGCAATTCGAATCCGCTCATTCCCGGCATGTTGAGATCGGAAAGCAAAATCCCAGGGGTTTGCTGGCGGATCTCCCGCAGTGCCGAGAAGCCATCCTGGGCGAACCTCACATGGTATCCACTTTCTTGAAGGACCAGGGACATTGTCGTTCGAATGCCGGCCTCATCGTCCACGATCAGAACATCTGGTTTTGCGTCATGCATGTTGCACCTCGCCTGGGGACAGGTATAGGAATAGGGCGAGTTTCCCATGATGGAAGTACTTATGCTGTTCAGTTTTGAACAAGGCAACAAAATCTTGATGGGCCGACGGGACGCTATTCGTCAGGAAGGGCGGGAAGGGACCGGTCTTCCGGGCCGTCGGGCACCTGGTCGTGGAGGATGACGTTCAGCAGCGACTCGTGGACGCGGATGTGGCCGTCGTAGTCGATAAAGCCTAGCTTGCGAAAGCGATTCATGAAGAAGCTGACGCGGGAGCGGGTGGTTCCGATCATCTCCGCGAGAGTCTGCTGGGAGATTTTAGGAAGCTGCATCTCGGGTTCGCCGGGTTTGCCAAACTCTGCCATCAGCAGGAGAACACGCGCCAGCCGCTTTTCGCTGGAGTTGAAGAGCTGGTCAACGAGATCGGCCTGAACCCTCATGCTGCGGGCGAGGAGAAACTTGAGGAAGAGGTCGGAGAATTTATGCTCCTCGTGCATCACGCGGATCATCTCATCGCGGCGAATCTTGAGGGCGATGCAGGCGGTGATGGCGGTGGCGGTGGCCAGACGCAGGCCCGGTGCGGCGGCAAGGGCCTCTTCGCCGACAAAGTCTCCGGCGGAGAGGAGCGTGATGGTGGCTTCTTTGCCGGAGTTGGACACGACCGTAAGCCTAGCCCGGCCTTTTTGAAGGTAGAAGACCGAGTCCGCGGGTTCGCCTTGGGAAAAGAAAGGCCGCTTCGGCTTCAATTGAATGACTCGTCGCCCTAGACCGGCGCGGGCAAGAAAGGCGGCTACATCGAACTCTGGCTTCTCAAACTCAACCATCGTTGCGGCCTCCTGAACCGTGCAGCGGCGGCATGGGACTCTTCACGGGAAAAGCGACTCCGCCTGCACAGAACCAATTCAGTTCAATCTTGCACGCTTTCTCTTGATTTTATCAACACTGATCTTCAACAGCAGGCGCGGCCGAAGCGTCGATGGGAAATCTCCGGATGCTGAGCGCCTACAAAAACGGCTAAAAAATGAGTTGAAGATGGCCGTTGGAGAAAAGCAACCACAGATCCTTCGACTACGATTGGCGCAAAAAACGCCAATCTTCGCTCAGGATGACAACCATCTTATTTATCAAGTATTTACCATGTGCTCTATATGTCGATACAGCCTAGTGTGGTGTCTCTAAAGTTCTTGTACGAATCGGGGGAATGCAAAAGCAGATTCTTCGCTCACCACCCCCAAACTGAGAAACGTTTGGGGCCCCGTTCACTCAGAATGACAGCCGCAGTTATGGTATGAACTTCGAAGACAGGACACTAGTGTCCGCCGGAGAGTTCCCAGGGGCGGGCCGGTGCTGGCTGCGCGGCTTCGCGGCCCTTGAGGCGGTCATATTGGTAGCGGTCGCTGGTGGTGCCAAGCGACTCGTTGTAGAGGCTGGTTGCCCCGGTGAGCTGCTTGAGTTCCTCGCCGAACTGATGGATAGCATGCAATTGGATTGCCGACGCTGGGATCTCGAATTGAGAAGTTTTAAGGAACTTCTGGTATCCGCGGTCCAGCAAGCGCGCGACCTCTCCGCGGACGAGCGCACCCGGGGTGACCGCCATGGCCGCCTCGTCCTCGTGGGCAACCAGGACGGCGGCCGCGCCATGCTTGCTGACCAGGAACCCTCCTGCGACCTCGGCAAAGGGCGATACAACAAAGGAATGAGCGCGCAGGATGTCGAGGGTCTGATCGAAGTTGGGGTGGCGCGACTTTTTCTTCATGGATGCTTTCCAGTCTGCGAGGATTGAAAGGGACAGTGCGGCATCCCCGCCGTATCTCCAATCTCGCACAACCGCACGGCAGGCTGCAATTTCGCCAATGAATACAGACACGGCACAATTCCAGGGCGGCATCACAGAGCACAGGAGCGCAGGGGGAGCCTTGCGCCTGTTTCTGAAGTTGTTGCCATGAAGTTTTGGTTTTTGCGGAGGGAGGAGGTAAGGACCAAAGCAGATCCTTCACTCCGCTTACCCCACGTTCAAAAAGCGAACGCGGGGCCCCAAACGCGCTCCGTTCAGGATGACAGGCTCTGGATGGTGTGAAGAATGGCCGCATTTATGGAATGAACTTTAGAAACAGGGCGCTAGTCTGCCTCGGCGCGTCTACGAGAAACTGCGCGCGCATGGGGAAGAGACGTATCCGCACGAGTGCTGTGGCGCGCCGCGATTGAGTGTAATGCTATCCCTGGCCCCAGAAGCGGGACATGGGGCACCCAGCTTTGGCGCCAACACTTGCGGTCAAAGACCTAACTGAAAAACTCCTTTACATGGGGGCGGCGAATGCCTCATAATCGCCCCACCTTGGAGCACGTTGCGTTTCCCTGCCCCCCCCCTCCCCCGCCGCGAGTGATCTCCGAGAAAACCAAGGAGGTACTTAACACATGAAAAGGTTCAGCCCCTTTGTGCTGGGACTGTCTATCGCGGTAGCCGGGAGTGCGCTGGCCGCAGCGCAGGAAACGCCTTCGGATTTCAAGGTCCTGCAAGTAACCCGTGAATACACCAAGCCGTACAAGAACGGCATGGCACACGACAAGACGGAGAGCGCCTTTGTCCAAGCCATGACGAAAGCCAAGTTCCCCGCGTACTACGTTGG
>CAYQOQ010000198.1:0-7345 GCA_964419175.1 uncultured Occallatibacter sp.
GTGCAGCAGGTAGAGGCAATAGCTGGCCTCGCCCACAAACACCAGCGGCCGCCAGCCCAACCCGTAGGCCAGCCAGTTGTTGCCCGCCAGCCCCAATACAATGCAGCCGAACAGCGGCATCAGCAGGCCATCGTGAATCAGCGCATAGGGCACCAGCGGACCAAGCTCCACAAGCCCGTAAATCCCCGCAAACCCGCCGATCCCCAAAATCAGCCGCAGACGCCCACTCCGCCCGACCATCGTATCCAGGTTGGCCAGCATCACGCCAAAGATAAAGCTGGCCACGTGCGCATAGGGCGTATATTTAAGCGCCCACAGCCAGTGACCGTAGCTGAAGCGGTTCGGATGCGGAATGCCGTCTGGATTGAAGATCATGTAGAGAGCGCCCGGAAGCATGCCCAGGAACCATATCCCCGTCATCTTCCAGAGATAAGGTCCCACGCGCCCAGGCAGCTTCCACCGCGCCAGCCACGGAAAAATCACGTAGTAAAAAGCCTCGGCCGACATGGTCCAGGCCGGCGTGTTCAGAAAGGTGGCAATTGCCGGAATCCAGCCCTGCAGCAGCAGCGGAGACAAAACCACACCCGTCCAGAACATCGCATGCGTATGGCTCCCATACTCCTTCGCCAACTGCCCCCAGCTCAACAGCAGGCTCAGCAGGTAGATGGGATAGATGCGCGTAAACCGCGCCTCCCAGAAGCGCTTCCGGTCCAGCTCCCCGTTCCGCGCCCGCTCGTTGTAGTTATAGCCCAGCACAAAGCCCGAGAGCAGGATGAAGTAGCTCACCGAGATAAAGCCGGCGTCCACCACCGGCGCCATAACGCCAAACCACTGGGGATTGGAAAAATGAAAGAGAACGATATTGACGGCCGCAAAGCAGCGAAGGCCTGTCAGTGCATTCAGCCGGGCTGGCTTACTGGTTTCCACGAGCTGTTACACGTCTCCGGGCTCCGCGAGCCCCAGGCTATTAAGCGGCAAGCCCCCAACTCCGGCAGACACGAGCTGAAAGCTGAAAGCTAAGAGCTAAAAGCTGCTCTTACGCCGTTACCAGCGATCCGACCTTTTCACCCATCACCACTCGCAGGATATTCCCCGGCTGGTTCATATTGAAGACGATCATCGGCAGGTTGTTGTCTTTGCACAGGCTCACCGCCGTCAGGTCCATCACTTTCAGCCCTTGGCGCAGGATCTCCATGTAGGTGATCTCGTCGTACTTCACCGCATCCTTGAACAGCACCGGGTCGGCATTGTAGACGCCTTCCACCTTGGTGCCCTTCAGCAGCACGTCAGCCTTGATCTCCATCGCACGCAGGCTGGCCGCCGTATCCGTCGAGAAGAACGGGTTTCCGATGCCCGCGGCAAAAATCACCACGCGCCCCTTTTCCAGGTGACGCGTCGCGCGGCGGCGAATATACGGCTCCGCAATCTGATTCATGAACACGGCGCTCATCACCCTGCATTGCACGTTGCGCTTCTCCAGGGCGTCCTGCACGGCGATGGCGTTAATGACCGTCGACAGCATGCCCATGCTGTCGGCTGCTACCCGGTCCATCTCTTTGGCCTGCTCTGCGACGCCGCGGAAGAAGTTGCCTCCGCCCACCACCACGCCGACTTCCACGCCCAGGTCATGAATCTCGGCCAACTCGCCGGCAATCTCCGACACTTTTTCCGCGTCAAGGCCGAACCCGCGCGTGCCCGCCAGCGCCTCGCCCGAAAGCTTGAGTACGATCCGTTTATACATGTCTTTCCGAGTATCGCATATCAGCCGGAACGCCCGCAGGCAGGCCTTCCTGGCCCGGCGCGGCTTCCTTTTCTTTTACGGGCTCGAACGCACGGCGATTAGAAAACAGCCCCGATACAACCATGTGGCCGAGTTGGCCACAGAGCGTTTCCTGAATTAATCCCCAGCCGCGCCCGTTTCCAAATCAGGAATCTCCAACACCGATTTCGTTGCCTTCAAACAGGGTTACTCTCTGCTGCTGCCTAGACTTACGTTATTCGGCATTGAATGAACGGCAGGCAAGCAATGGTGGTCAGAACGCAAAGCAAGGGACGCCAAATCACTGGGTTGCAGGTGGGCGTAAACAACGTTCGGCGATATTTCCCCAAAGGCGCCGCAGTCATCGAGATCCAACTCGATCACCTTCAGATCCTGTGCTCCCTGGAACCCGCTTTCTGGCAAGACGAGCCAGAAATCCACGATCCCCGCCTGAGTGCCTGGCTCGCGTCAAAAAACTTTCATGAGAAGCCAAGCCGAACCCCTGTCCCACTGGCGATGATTCCCAATGGCAAGAACTCCTTCCGCCTGCGCCCCATCTCGATGAACGGCCTATCACGCTACAAGCCGGCATCCGACCCCTTCAACGCCGCCTGAGGCACGCCCGCGCCTGCTCCCGCCCCCCTCTCCAGGACCATCAACTGTTTTGCCCATCGCGCGTCCCCATCGCGTGTATTGATAGACTCGAGATGCCATGACCGACACCTTTTCCATCGCCCAACTGCAAAAGATCGTCGAGCGGCATTTCGCCGCAGGACCTGCCGCCATCGGCGACCCCGCCGCCATGACAGCCTTCCATTCGCTCCTCTCGGCGCTGGAGGACGGCGAAGTCCGCGCCGCTTCCCCTGATCCGGATTCGCCCACCGGCTGGCGTGTCAACCCCTGGGTCAAGCAGGGAATCCTGCTCGGCTTCCGCCTCGGCGCTCTGCAGGAACTGCCCTCCGGCGGCCTCTCGTTTATCGACAAAGGCACCTATCCGGTCCGCCATTTCGGCGCCGCCGACGGCGTCCGCATCGTCCCCGGCGGCTCTTCCATTCGCTCCGGAGCCTATGTTGCGAAAGGCGTCGTCTGCATGCCCCCCATGTACATCAACACCGGAGCCTACGTGGACGAGGGCACCATGGTCGACTCCCACGCCCTGGTAGGCTCCTGCGCCCAGATCGGCAAGCGCGTCCACCTCAGCGCCGCCGCGCAAATCGGTGGCGTGCTCGAGCCCATCAACGCCAGCCCCGTGGTCATTGAAGACGACGTGCTCGTCGGCGGCAACTGCGGCGTCTACGAAGGCGCCATCGTCCGCAAAGGCGCCGTGTTGGCCGCCGGAACCATCCTCACCCGCGGCACCCCGGTCTTCGATCTCGTCAACGGCACAATCCTGCGCGCCACCGACGAGCGGCCGCTGATCATTCCTGAGGATGCAGTCGTGGTGCCCGGCTCGCGCGCCGTCAACAAAGGCAAGGGGCGGGAGTGGGGTCTCAGCCTCTACGCCGCCGTCATCGTAAAATACCGCGACGACAAGACCAGCCTGAGCACAACCCTCGAAGATCTGCTGCGCTAGGCGACCGGGCCCCAAAGAACCGAATCTGAGCAACAATGACCATCCCCAGGGCTTCCATGTCCAGTACGCTCTCCTTGTCTCGTCACCGGTTTGCTCTCGGAACCACGAGATAAAAGGAGATATAAATCATGACTCTCAATCGGCTGGTAGTACCGGCAATTGCCCTTTTCCTGGGTGCCACGGGACTGGGCGCCGTACAGGCATCCGGCGTGGCCCTGGGGCAGCCTCTTTCCGCCTACGGACAGGATCGCGGCGCCTGGGATACACCTCCGCAGGAATTGCAGGAGATCCAACGCCAGGGCTTTCACGATGGCATCGAAGGCGCGCGCAAGGACTTCGATAATCACCGCCGGCCCGATGTAAACAACCGCGATGAGTATCGCGATCCACGGGTTCCGCCGGGCCAGCGTGAAGCGTATCGCGACGGCTTTCGCCGTGGTTACGAACGAGGTGCGTCACATTTCATGGGCGGGCAGCCGATGGGCATGCCTGAACAGCAAATGCGCGAACCCGGCCACGAGGGCCATGACATGGGTCCGGGCATGAGCATGGATCAGGGCACCGATATCCAACGCCGTGGCTTTCACGATGGCATGGATGGCGCACGGAAAGACATGGACAACCACCGCCGCCCGAACGTGAACAACCGCGATGAGTATCGTCATCCGAATGTTCCGCGCCAGGCGCGCAACGAGTACCGCGATGCCTTCAAGCGCGGCTACGAACAGGCCATGTCCCACCAGATGGGTGAGCCCGACCACCGTTAGAGCAGTTTCACCATTGGTGTAGCACAGCTTTGAAGGGTACGGGCTTTACAGGCTGCGGAAAAACTCGTCTTGGGAGCAAGACTTCAAGGCTTTGTAACAGGGCACGACTTTAGTCGGGCCGTAAATGCCGCAAAATCAATGCGGGCTTTAGCCCCTGCAAATTTTCCTTCCGCGCATAAATCAAATACATGCCTTTTTCCGCAGCCTGTTTAGCCCGTACGTCCATCTCAACAACAGAAACGCAGGCTCTAGCCCCCGAGGGAATGCTGATCTCTCTATAACATTCCTGAAGCTGCTCTAAGCTTGCGGCTCCCAGCCTACTTGAACGGCTTCACCGCGGCGGGCAGGTCCGCGCCCACCTGCCCCGTCGCGATCTCTGCCACGTAATAATTCTCCCCGCGAATGGGACATCCAGCCAGGCGCCGCAACATGGCGAGCTGGCCCACGTGCGTAAGTGCATCGGCCACCGGCCCCTGAAAAAGCCGATCGAGCGGCGCATGGATCCTCCCGCCAGACACAAGATACGCGTCGAAAGCCTTTAGCATCGCAAAGAACCGGCGCTGCTCCTCAGCCCAAGGCAGCGGCTCGGAGTTATGCCAGCGCTGCTTGCCTTCGGCCATGCTCAGCGCCCAGTCGAACAGGTCGCCCATGTGCGCCAGTATCCGCGCTGGCGTCCGGCCCGCCCCATCAAATCCGGCAAAGCTCTCCGGAGAGTCTTCCAGGGCCCGCGCGGCCCTGTAAGCCAGGGTCGCCAGTGTGTGGCGTAGCAATTCACGATCAGAGTTCATACCGCAAAACTACACCGCAAAACGCTTTCCACGCAATTAGGCGCAGGGGGCGATTCTCTGATAAACTTGAAGTTCTGAGTTCAACCGCAGGAAGAGACTATGTCCATACATCCAGTTATGCAGCGCCTGGCCGACAAGCTGAAGCGCACCGATCTGCCCACTTTCGTCCCCGGCGACCAGGTTCGCGTCCAGGTAAAGATCAAGGAAGGCGATAAAGAACGCCTCCAGGCCTTCGAAGGCCTCGTCATTGCCATCAACAAGGGGCCCCAGGGCACCTTTACCGTTCGCAAGATGAGCTTTGGGCAGGGGGTCGAGCGTATCTTCCCCTTCAACTCCAAGGTCATCGACAGGATCGAAAAGGTCCGCAGCTACAAGGTGAGGCGCGCCAAGCTGTTCTACATTCGCGGACTGCGCGGCAAGGCTGCCCGTTTGCGCGAAGTAGACCGCGTAACTGGCAAGGTTCGCGCGTAAGTTCGCACCGGCAACCCGTTTTTCTGCGGGACCTGTTTTTTCAAAAGCCCCCGGCCCGCACGGCTGGGGGCTTTGCTTTCTATACTGAATTCATGGCGATTATCTGTGGCTGGACGCTCGAAGAGGCTGCGCGCGGCCGTGGAGCCATGCGCATCGCAGGCATCGACGAAGTTGGCCGCGGTCCCCTCTTCGGCCCAGTCGTGGCCGCGGCAGTCATCCTCCCCAAAGGCTGCCACCTCAAAGGCCTCACCGACTCGAAAAAACTCTCAGAGAAAAAACGCAACGAGCTGGACCGTGAAATCCGCCTGAACGCCGTATCCTGGGCCATTGCTGCGGTCGATGCCGAAACCATTGACCGCATCAACATCCGCCGTGCCTCGCTCGAGGCCATGCGGCGGGCCGTCGAGCAGCTTGCCCTCAGCCCCGATTTCCTCCTCATCGACGGCCGCGACACCATCGCATGGGACTGCCCCCAGCAAGCCGTCATCAAAGGCGACGCCACCAGCTTTTCAATTGCCGCCGCCAGTGTCCTCGCCAAGGTCCACCGCGACCGCCTTCTGGTCGAGCTAGACGCCCAGTATCCCGGCTACGGCCTCGCCCGCCACAAGGGCTACGGCTCCCCAGAGCACCTCGAAGCCCTCGCCCGCCTCGGCCCCACCCCCCTGCACCGCAAGACCTTCCGCCCCATCTCCCAATCCGCTCTCCTCTTCGACTGATTCCGCGGACTCAAACCACCGCTAGCGCCCTCCGCCGCCGATTCCAAGCCGGGTGCCCCAGGTCCGGTTTTTCGGACCTGAGAATCCATGCAGCCAACCAGCGGATCCGGTCCCGCCCGACTTCACAGAAAGCTCAGTGCCCCATCCAAACCGCGTTCTTTGCGGTTTGGGTGGGAAAACATGCACTCAACTGGGCTGCTTTTCCACTCCCCGTCGTTTACCGAAAATTACCCCCAAAAAGCGCACAATCAATACATGGACATCTCCATCCAAATCGTCGCCGCCACCCGCCCAGCCTTTCTGATCCCTGTTCCCTGCCTTACCCCCTCCCCCCTATATCCTGTGAAACTGTGACATTTCAAGAAAGCCATAGAAAACAAACTACTTACACACCGGGACCCCGTTACCATTGAGCCAATAGCCGTCGCCCCACATTAGGCCGTAACCAACACAAACAAAAAGGCTTGCCCGCAGAACACGCCTCATCGTCAACTACGGATTTTCGCAGATTTATGCGCAAAAACTGAGGCTGATCGCCCTCAAACCGCCGCCGCGCGCGCCCTGCGCCGCCACTTCAGCAACGGCCTCACTCCCAGCAGCACCACCAGCACCAACGTGTAAGGCGCCGGAGACATTACGCCCGTCTTCACCTTCCACCAGTAGTGCACCATAGCCGTAATCGCCGCCAGATACACCAGCATGTGCAGCCGGTTCCAGTTCTTCCCGCCCAGCTTGCGAATCGCCCACGTTGTCGAAGTAGCAGCCAGCGGCAGCAGCAGCAGCCAAGTCGTCACGCCCATGATGATGAACCGCCGCTTGGTCACATCCGTCTTGATCGTCGTCAGGTCGAAGCCTGCATACAACCCAAGCCACGTAAGCATATGCAGCGTAGCGTAGAAAAACACGAACAGCCCCAGCAGCCGCCTGAACTTGATCAACCAGCTCAGCCGCGGCGACAGCGCGCGTATAGGCGAAATCGCCAGCCCGCCAGCCAGCAGCCAAAGCGCCGTCAACCCCGTAACCGACGCAATCTCCGCCGTCTGATCCGGCCCAGGCGCCGCGTTCACCAGCTTCAGCGCCAGCGACCCCAACGGCAGCAAGCATCCAATCCAAACCACTGTCTTCAGCACAATCAAAGTCGAACGCGTCATGTCTTCCAATCAAGCAGAGTTAGCGGGATGAGCGAGCCAACAAATCAGCACCATCGTGCATCAGAGCCTGTTCCCTGTTCCCTGTTCCCTGTTCCCTGTTCCCTGTTCCCTGTTCCCTGT